>PLSJ01000041.1 GCA_003165115.1 Syntrophaceae bacterium
CGTCCACCGAACCCGGCACGTGATCCTCGAAATAGAGCTTTGTCGAAGCGTTGGTACCGGCCATGGCCCTCCTCCCTGACGACGATAGGTTTACAGACATAATAACCACGTTTTGACAATGAGTCACGCTAATTATATTGTCATTGACGGCGGGAGATGATATGACTATTTCTCGTGATGTGCGCCTTTTGTCCCGAAGGTTATCCATTTTAGGGAATCGACCGAGGAAAAAGCCGTGGAAAAGCTTTTGACCGTGAAAGACGTGATGGTTGTGCTCAGGATTTCCAGGCCCACCCTCTACCGATTGCTGAAGGGGCGTAAGCTTCAGCCGGTGCGGATCGGCTCACGCACGCTTTTCGATGCGAACGACATAAGGGCCTTCATCGAAGGGTCGAAGGAAGGGAAGGAACAGGTGCGGCGGGAGAAGGCAGAGGATAAGCCCCGGCCGGAAAAGCGTGCGTCGCGAAAAGCCTCCCGGAAAACCCCCGAGCCTGAAAAATCCGCCCGAAAAAAGGCGAAAACAAAGGAACCGAAGCAGCCGGAAGACGCAAAAACGGAGGCGGCCGACAAGCAGGGGAGGCTGCTCTAACCTCGCCCGCGGGTGATCTCTTCAGGGCGGACCCGTAAGATGCGGCCGGCGGCTATCGCCTTCGCCTGCGTTGCGAACGGGCGGGGGTCGAGGCGTCTTTCAGCAGGCTGAAGTGAAGAAGGTTCTTCTCCACATCCGCCAACCCGACGGTGACCTGCACGTGATCCCCTATGCGAAATATCTTGTGGGTCCTCCTGCCCACGAGGCGGAACTTGCCTTCTTCGAAGGCGTAGTAGTCGTCGTGGAGGCTTGACAGGAGCACGAGCCCCTCGACGAACGCATCGAGAAGCTCCACGTAGAAACCGTATGACGTGATGTGGGAGATGATGCCCTCGTAGGTTTGGCCGACCTTCTCCTTCATAAAGAGCACCCTGATCCGGTCCTCCGTTTCCCGCTCCGCCTCCATCGCCGACCGTTCTCTTTCGGACAGATGGACCGCCATCTTTTCGAGATCCTCTTCTCCGTAAAGCGGACGCCTGCCGCCCCCGCCACCGATAATCTCCTTGAGAACGCGGTGGCAGATGAGGTCCGGATACCTGCGGATAGGGGAGGTGAAGTGACTGTAGAAATCGAGGGCGAGGCCGAAATGACCCAGGTTCTGCGCCGAATACCTTGCCTGCTTCATCGACTTCAACAGGATGCGGTTGATCAGGAATTCATGCTCGTGCTGCCGCACGTTCTTCAATATGGACTGGAGTGGAAGCCTGCCTTTCGAATCGCTCTTGTACGACACGCCCAGGGTTTGCAGCAATCGCTCGAAATCGTGCAGCTTCTCGGGCTCCGGTGACTGGTGGACCCGGTATATGAGGGGGACCTTCTGCTCCGCGATGAAGCGGGCCACGGCTTCGTTCGCGGCTATCATAAACTCTTCTATGATACTCTGGGAAAAAAGACGCTCCGACCTGAGGATGTCTTTTATCCCTCCACCCATGTCGAGGACCAGCTCCGGCTCGGGCAGGTCGAAATCGAGGTTCCCCTTCGCCTCACGCCGCGATTTCAGGATGTGCGCCAGCTCTCCCATCCACTCCAGTTGAGGCATCAGCCCCTTTAAGGCGCCCTCGGCCTCCTTGTTCTTTTTGACGAGGCCGTCTTCCACCAGATGGTACGTGAGCCTGTGGGCGCTTCTGATGACGGAACGGTCGAAAGACGCCTGGAGCAGGCTGCCCTGCGTGTCGTACCTGAGCCTGGCGGTCAGGGCCATCCGCTCCTCGTTGGGGTTCAGACTGCATATATCGTTCGAAAGCTGTTTCGGCAGCATCGGTATGACGGTGCCGGGGAAGTAGACGCTCGTGCCCCGGTCGTACGCTTCCCTGTCCATGGCCGAATCGGGCCGGACGTAGTGGGAAACGTCGGCTATCGATACGTACAGCAAAAAGCCCTTCTTCGTTTTTTCGACGCATACCGCGTCGTCGAAATCCTTTGCAAATTCGCCGTCGATGGTGACGTGGGCGGTGGCCCTCAGATCTATCCTGCCTGCCTTCACGATATCGAGCTGCGCCTGCTTCGCCTCGTTTTCGACGTTTCTCGGGAACCGGGAGGAAAGGTTCTGCTTATAGGCGATGAACTGCGATATCTTTTTCGCATCGTCCAGGGCCCTGAACACCTTGACGATCCTGCACGCCGGGTCGCCGCTGGCGGGGAACCCTGTCACCTTTGCCGCAGCCAGGTCCCCGTCTTTCAGCTCGACGGTCATTTTTCCGGGCTCCACGATGAAATGCACGGAAATCCTTTCATCATCGGGGACGAGGAAAAAGAGGTTCTTATGCTGCCGTACAAAGCCGGTGACGTTTTTTGTCTTTCTCTCGGTCACCTTGACGACCCGGCCTTCTCTCCGGCCCCGCGTCAGGTGCTCGATCCGCACGACCACCTTGTCTCCGTGGATCGCATCCTTGATGAAGCGCGAGGGGACGAAGATGTCGTTCCCTCCCCCTTTGTCGGAGGTGACGAACCCGTTCCCGCTTCGCGTGCACCAGAGGGTGCCCACTTCGAGGTTCATTTCGTCTGGCAGGCCGAACCTGTTGCTCTTCAGCCTGACGATCGACCCTTCTTTCGACATTTCCTGGAGGAGTGCCTTGACCGCCTTTTT
>PLSJ01000096.1 GCA_003165115.1 Syntrophaceae bacterium
TCCGCGTGGCCGTCACCATGACGCGGGTGAAGGAAGAACCCGCGAGGTGGAACGGCCTCACCGGGCGGCTCGGCGTGGGGATGATCAAGGGGCAATGCGCGGCGTGGGAAAGCGCCGAATACTACATTGCGGGCCCGCCGGGCATGGCCGATGCCATGAAACAGACACTCGAGGAGATGCATGTCCCGCAGGGGCGCCTCAAGATCGAGCTGTTCGCAGGCGCATAAGAGGCCGGTGGGTCTATTTTACGGCGGCGCGATGATGGGCGAACGGCCGGTAGAGAGGGTCCCCGATGAGCACCATTCGCCATGACCAGAAAGGGTTCGACACCGCGTAGCATTCGGCAAGGGTCCCGCGTCCGTCGGTGAGACAACCGAAAAAAACGTCCGGGAGCGGGAACGACTGCAGGTACGGTTCCGCCACCGGTCCCACCGTGGCGACAACTCCTCTTTCGAGCATCGACTTGCACCAGACGGTGCTTGCCCTGTTCTTCAGGGTCGTGCACTCGCCGCTGGCCGCGTGAAATCCGACGGCGCCCTTGGCCCAGGTAAAGGCATCGACATATTTTGCAAGGCTATACCAGCCGCAGTACAAGGCCGCATCGGGTGCTTCTCCCGGCTGGAACAATCTCTCTTGTTCGTCGAGGACGACAGCCATCTTCCCGCTGTTTTCAACGACGTGTGCGGCGTGGTGTATAAGCTTGTCGTAGATTTGATAGTAAGATTGGTCTTTGAGGTCCTTCTCGGGCCATCGTGCATCAAAATATGCCTTTCCGGAGAGGCCCACCTTTTCCACCTCGATGCTGTCATCGATGATGCGACGCACGACAGCATCGGTTGGTCCGTCCAGTCGACTCACCAACAGGACTTTTTGCGGCATGTTCTCGGTCCCTTTTCCCCGAAATCCCACGAAGTATTTGTTCGGAAGCCATTGTCGTGAAGAGAGCTCGTCCATGACAAGGGCTATCTCGGAGTCGACCGCCGTGCCCGCAAACAGCTTACTCAGCCTCGCGGTTTCATTCTGTACGGCCGCTTGCTGCTTCCGCAACGCAGCAAGTGCCGCCTTATCCTTTTCCGAAGCCTTGACCTGGGCCTCCACCTCAAGACGACGTTTTCGAAGCTCGCTGAGCTGTCTCCCCTCTTCTTCGCTGGGGATCGGTGGACCGGCGCGCAAAGGTATGCCGTACATAAGCACGATGCACATGAACTTCTTCCCCTGGGGATCGTTCTTTGCGAGATACTCCCGTATGGGGTCGGCTATGCTTTTCTCATATTCCTGCCTGCTCACCTCTTCCGTCTCGACCGTATCCAGCTGGATCAGGTTCTTTGCCGGCACGAAGCGCCTTTTCATATAGTACCGGGCCAGTTGATCGCTCTCCGGGACCCTTTTGTTCGTCACGATCAGGAGCCGGTCCGCTGTCAACGTCTGCGCACCGGCGGTATGGACAAAACAGAGGAAGCACGCGAGGGCGGCTGCTATCGGCAGAAGGATATATCGCGATATCATGGGTGCAGCGACGGGACCAATGCGAGTTTCGACATGTCGATCATCTTTGCCTCCTAAAATAAGGCCGGGCATAGTATACTACGATTCTTGCCCGGCAGGGTAACCTTAAAACGCACGGAGGAGGTCGAACGGGAGCGGGTGGGCTGCGTTAAGAACCTTTCTCGCGATACCCTAAATCTGCTATAATAACTCTTATGGTGAAACGGGAAGAGGAGCTGGCGAGTCAGGGATGGGAAAAACGCTTCATGGTGGACGAGCCAAGGCTTTCGGAAATGAAGGAGCTGTATGAATCGATAGGCTTCGAGGTGCTCCTGGAGCCGCTGCCGCCAAAAGAGGAGCTGGCGGCGTGCGCGGAGAGCGGCTGCACGGTCTGCCTGGAGGCCGATCCGGAGAGATACCGGATCATCTACACCCGCGCCGTAGACGTGCCCTAGGACTTTTTAAAGAGGTCTTTCCAAAGCTTCGATGCATCCTCTCTGGATGAATCTTTCCGCCCCTCGTCTTTAAACCGGAAGTAGTCGCAGTAATTCGCTCTGTCCTTCTCTTTGACCCTTTCGGCCTGGGGCTCGAAACACTGGTTTGCCCTGCTTTCGTCATGGAACGTGCAATTCAGGCACACACGGGTATCCGAGCCGCACCCCGGGCATTCGTCACGCCTCGACACAGTCTCATCTTCGATCGTCGTGCCGCATGCGTGGCATTTCTTCACAATAGCTCCAGGAGGTCCGTGAAATCGTTGATTACCGCGCCATTCGCGGCTGCGGCCGGGTTGTAGTGGTACGAATCGATGCCGACCAGACGAGGGACCTCGAAATCGAAGACGGCGTGGTCTCCCACATGCACTATTTCCGCGGGCGACGCACCGAGGACTTCGCACAGGCGCCGATAGAAGCCCTGCTCTTTCTTGACCATCCCGAAATCCGACGTCGCCGATATGACACGACTGAAATATCGTTCGAGGCCGGTATGGCCCAATTCCTTTTCGACGAATATGCGCGCCGCGTTCGACGCAATGACGAGCTCATACCTCGTGTGGAGGGCTTCTATCACCTCGGCGACGTGGGGCAGCACGCGGATATAGCCGCGATACCGGTCGAGCAGCTCCGGTACGGAAATAGCGAGATCGAACCTTCGGAGCCAGTAATCGATGTCATACCAGAGGAGATGGGCTTCTCCGACGGAATCGTATGCCTTTTTTACCTCGGCCAGCGCCTCCGCAACAGGCAGGGAGTATTGCTCGGCGTACCTTTCGGGAACGCCCTCGAGCCACACCATATTGCCGTACCGGCCGTCCACGATCGTCCCGTCCAGATCGAAGGAAATGAACTTCTTCATTCCCCGATTATACCATACGGGTGCGCTATGTTCTACCTGCTCATATCTTCCGCCCGCACCCTTGAAATGGGGAGGTCGATGGTATATCCTTTGGCTATGGAAAGGGATTATGTCCTCTACCTGAAAGTAGGTGACGAGGTTGTCCATAAGCGATACGTGAAATGGGGAATGGGCGTGGTGGTCGAGGAGAGGAGGTCCGAGGTCCCGGGCGGCTTCTGTTACGTGCGAATAAGCTTCAGGGACGGCAACACGCGCGTCTTCGACAACAACCTCAAGAGCGAAAACTGCTGCTACTACGCCGGCATCACGAAAATAGAGAGAAAGAAATAGGGCCGCCCAAACCCATCGGCGCTCCCGCCTATCAGATACGGTCCTTTTTCGCGAATTCCGCGGCAATTTCCCCGAACCTCTTGGCTATGTACTTTTTGGCAAAATCATCCCGCTCGAAATATGCCAACGCGTTCTCTTCGAACTTCTCGACGAGGAACCTCTTCATGGCGGAAAGATGCCTGGACGGCACCCCGGCTTTCACGATTTCTCTCCTGTATGCGGCCACGTTTCCCAGGGTTTCCACGATCGCCCCGTAATGGGGATGTGTCTCGAAAGGCCGGACGTACTCCTTCTTCACCTCGACATCGCAGCAGATCGTCAGTTTTATGGCCGAGACATCGGCGTAGTAGCTGACCGCATGATCGAAGATCTCCACCTTCAGGCCGTTTGCCAGATGCCAGGTTCTTATGAGGAGGGACATGAGGATATTTTACTACACTTTGGGCCGGCGTAACAGAAACATCCCGATGCCGGCCGGGCGCTTTCCTTACCTGCCCCTGTCGTTCATGCTGGGCAGACCCCTCGCGGGAAGATTTCCCCTTGCATGGGACCATCCAGCCATTC
>PLSJ01000279.1 GCA_003165115.1 Syntrophaceae bacterium
CGGAGGCGGGGGCGCCGGCCGGAAACAGGTGTTTCATCACCTCCGTGACGGCCCTCCCCACGAGCATGATCTCCAACAGATTGAATTGCTCCAGGGTGCATTTCGCATCCAGGGTCGACATGGCGGATTCGACACCTTCCGTCACGATCCGCTCGATGCCGACGCCCGAGCCGCGAAGCGCCATGGCCCGCGATACCGCTTCGGTCGTATCGCCGTCGAGCAGCGCCTTTATCAGGGAACCCATATTCGAATCACTCATGCCCGGTCCTCTCACGCTGCCGCTACGAAGGTTGTTGACTCGTTGGGTATAGTATAGCGATTTTCCATTCGGTTGAACAGCAGTATACACCACGCCCCAGAGGGGATCAACCGGGTCTCCCGCCCCGGTAATGTGAGAAACTTCGAGACAAAATCGCGGCAAACGGGTATCATTCAACATATATTACGAATGGAGGTGCACTGTGAGAAGACCAATAACCAATGCCCCAACCGCCGTATGCGCCCTGCTGTTCTTCTTCTGTTCCCTGCTGGTGGCCTGCACTTCGGTGCAGTTGATTCCACCGTACGACAGCAACATCGACAAGAACGTCACGGCCCTGCAAAGCGATACGGAGACCTTTCTCGTCAAGGTGGTCCGCTTGGAGAAGCTTGAACCGGGCACCTACAAAGACTATGCCGACTTTTACGATAAGGAGAAGGTCGCCGTTTCCGGGCTGCAGGTCCGCGTGGAAGCGGTCTCGCAGAACACGCTGACGTCCGGCCAGGTCAACACACTCTCGGAAACGTACGCGGCGCTTGAGAAGCGTCATAAAGAGAAAGGACTCAATGTCGAAGACGCGTACGAATACGAGAAGGCGTTCAACCGCATATTTGAAGCGATCCTTACGCTGGAAGTCGCCAAGAAGGGTGTCCCTGCGACGACCGGCAGCTCAAAATAACGGAAAGAGCGAACAGACAAAGGGGGAGGGAACACGATATGAGCTTCCCTATCGACACGGACAAGGTTGTCAAGGATATGGTCCAGGCCGCGTCGGGCGCCCTCGTGAAGGGAGGGCAGCAGGCGACCGATTATGCCTCACACGAATTCGAGAAATTCATCGCAGACCTGGATCATATTCAGGACTTGTTGGAAAAAGGAAAGATCAGCGCCGAGGACGCTCAATACTATGCCGATCTTCAAAAATCTTCCATGAAAGCCGTATTGCTCACGATCCAGGGGCTTGGCGTCATTGCCGTCCAAAACGCCGTTAACGCGGCGCTCGCCGTCCTGACGGCCGCCCTTGGGGCCGCGTTGAAACTGGCGCTGTGAGAGACCGAAAGGAGGAAGGTTATGCCGTCATGCGCCAGTGAGGACGAGTTTAATCGGAGAGCGGACAATCTCTTAAGAGAAATCGAGGGAAGAGCCAGATGTCTCAGGGAAGGCGACGCTCTTGTCGACGAAAGCCTGAAGCTCGTTCATGAAGCCGGATCGTTACACGCCCAGGGAAAAGATGTCGAAGCGTACGAGAAGTATAGCGAGGCTTTCGGGAAGATAGAGGCGGCCGAGATCAGTGTGGCGTCGGAGCCCCTTGCACGAAAGTTGCTTCGCATAGAGTTCCTGTTTTTATTCGTTCTCCTTTTTATAGCCTATGCCACGCACAGGTGGCCGCTGTTCGGTTTATGGAGCAGCATGATCAAACAGGATACCGAGA
Organism: Syntrophaceae bacterium; assembly: GCA_003165115.1. Lineage (GTDB taxonomy): Bacteria > Desulfobacterota > Syntrophorhabdia > Syntrophorhabdales > WCHB1-27 > BOG-1155. The sequence goes on from PLSJ01000279.1 coordinate 1,692, forward strand.
CCGCGTGGTTCGGCGCCCTGGGGGGAACGACCATCGCAATTTTCGGGATTTACGACCACGTTAGAAAGAGAGATTTCGACCCGAAATTTTACCTGTGGTATCTGTGCAAGCCCGTCATCGGGGCAATCTTCGGCTGGTTCGCGTATCTCCTGTTTTATCTCGGCCTGGTATCCGCGACAGGCTATGGCAATATCAGTCCAAAACCGGAATTGCCCTTCGCCATCGCTTTCCTCGCAGGTTTCAGCGAGCGGTTTACCATTCAGCTCATCGACAAGGTCATGGGTGTTCTTTTGGGTACACCGGATAATAAAACGCCGGAGAAGAAACAGGCGGATGCGAACAAAGGATAGCCAGCGGCAAGGGCCTACCGCTTTTTTCCGGACTTTTTCAGGAGCGCCGCGGCCTTCGAAGCGTTTTCCCAGCCGTCTATCCTCGTTTCCTTACCCTTCTCCAGGTCTTTGTACGTCCCGAAGAAATTCTCTATCTCCGAGAGCCAATGGGGCTGAAGATCGCTTATGTCGGTGATGCCGTCGAAGCGGGGGTCGGCCAGGGGGACAGCCAGGAGTTTCTCGTCGGCCCCCTTTTCGTCGTACATGCGCAGGAAGCCTATCACGCGCACCATGACGCGGCATCCGGGGAACGTGGGCTCCTCGACGACGATGAGCACGTCGAGGGGGTCCCCGTCGCCGCCCATCGTGCCTGGTATAAACCCATAATCCGTGGGATAGTGCACCGTTGAGAAAAGCACGCGGTCGAGCCTGATCTCTCCGGTCACATGGTCCATCTCGTACTTATTCCGGCTGCCCCGGGGGATCTCGACGACGGCCTCGACACTGATGCCCTCCGCTTTATTGGCCCTCGCGCGCAGTCCGCGGTCTTTCTTTTTGTCCGGTTTCTTGCCGAAGTCCCCGATCATGTTTACCTACAGGTATCTTTCCCGAAGTGCGTCCCCAAGGATACCCTTTAAATATAGGACCTCGACGTGAGATCCTCAAGCATGGTCCGACAGCCGAAGTCCGGCCCGGACCCTCACCTTGCTATGGGGCGCGAAGGTGATTACGTTTGGTGCGGGCACGTGACGCGACGGGTTATGAAACCGGTACACCGATCCGTGCCGTTCAAGAAAAGCCAGCGAGGGAGGACCGATCATGAGCAAAGAAAAGACTGCGGGCAATTCCGGAAAACACACACAGGAGAAGGGCGCGACTCCTGGCGGAGAGTCACGACGTGCCGCCGGCGGCGAACTGCACCAGATTGCGGGAGGAGAACACCCTCCCCTCACCACGAACCAGGGCGTCGCGCTTTCCGATAACGAAAACTCGCTGAAGGCCAATCCGCGGGGTCCCACGCTCATGGAGGACTTCGTCCTTCGCGAAAAAATCATGCATTTCGATCACGAGCGTATTCCCGAGCGCATCGTCCACGCACGGGCGACGGGCGTGCACGGGTTCTTCGAATTGACCACTTCCCTGAAGCAGTACACCACCGCAAGAATACTCACCGAGACGGGCGAGAAGACACCCGTGTTCGTGCGTTTATCGACCGTCGCGGGCGGCGCGGGCTCGGTGGACACCCCTCGTGACGTACGGGGATTCGCCGTCAAGTTTTACACCAAGGAGGGCAACTGGGACCTGGTCGGCAACAACATCCCGGTCTTCTTCATCCAGGACGCCATCAAGT
>PLSJ01000249.1 GCA_003165115.1 Syntrophaceae bacterium
TTCTTCACGTGGTAATCGATCCACTCCTTGTTTATCGATATGTCGCCCTCCACGAAATGAAAGCATCTCTGGCCGTGGCATTTGTCGAGCTTGTCTTCTCTTATGTCCATGCCGTAGACTTCCCAGTCCGTTTGTTCCAGGATGTGGCCGGCAAGGCTGTTTCCGATGAATCCGTTGACGCCGAGTATCAGTATTTTCAAATCCTGCCTCCTAAAGCATTCGTAGTGAGCGCGTGTCGGGAGAGAAAGCGCTCCGCATCCATTTCATCCTCTCCCTCTTGCTGAAGCGACGTGACGTGAAGCAGTCCCCGTCCCGCCTTGACGAGCAGGGGGCTGACCGAGACCACGGCGCCGGGCGGCCCTTCCGCGGTCTCCTCCAGGGGGACGGCATTCCAGATGAAAAGCTTCCGGCCGCCAAAAAATGTGTAGGCCCCCGGATAGGGGTGTGTGACGGCCCTTATCAGGTCGTAGATGCGCGATGCGCTCATCGTCCAATCGATGAGGCCGTCCTCCGGCTTCCGGCCGCCGTAGTAAGAAGAGGCCCCTTCCTGCGGTCTTCTCTCGAAGGTCCCCGCCTCCAACGCGGGCATCACGTTCTTCATGAGGGTCCGGGCGACGGCGGCGAGTTTCAGGGCGAGCGTCCGGGCCGTATCATCCTGGGCGATGTCCACCGCCTCCTGGGCCACGATGTCCCCCACGTCCGGTTTCGTCTCCATGACGTGGAGCGTGACCCCTGTCTGCTTTTCGCCTTCTATCAGCACCCAGTTGACCGGGCACCGGCCCCGGAATCGCGGGAGCAGGGAGCCGTGGAGGTTAAGGGGCGCGATCCTCGGTATATCGAGGACCTCTTTCGGGAGCATGTGACGGTAGTAGAAGGAGAAAAGGTAGTCGGGCGCGAATGCCCTTATGGCCTCGACCCATGCCGGGTCGCGCAGGCCCTCCGGCTGATGCACGGGTATGCCGTGCTGCTCCGCGAGGACGCGGGGTGTCCGGAACCATATCGTCTCATCGGGGTCGTCCCCGTGGGTAAAGAGGGCCGACACCGAGATCCTGCTTGAGAGCAGCTCCTCCAGGCATACATAGCCTATTTCGTGGTAGCCGAAGACGACCGCCTTCACAGGAGTTCCTTTTTCACGATGAACCTTGGCCTTCTCCGCACTTCCTGGAAAATCCTCCCGATGTACTCCCCTATGATGCCGAGGGCGAAGATCTGGACGCCCATGAAAAAGAAGAGGACGGCGAAGAGAGTAAAAAGACCTTCCGACTCAGGCCCCAGGATAAGCCGACGGACGAGCAGAAAGACGGCGAATGCCAGGCCCAAAAGGGCGATGACGACCCCGAGGATGCCGATGACCTGGATCGGGAGCAGGGAAAAGCCCGTCATAAGGTCGAAATTGAGCCTTAATAAGCGGAACAGGCTGTATTTGGAGACGCCTTTCTTCCGCTCCTCGTGGCCCACCTCGATCTCGACGATCCGCTTCGCATATGTGTTGGCGAGGGCGGGGATAAAACTCGACGACTCCTGGCACAGGTTGATGGAGTCGATGACGCTCCGGCTGTACGCCCTGAGCATGCACCCGTAGTCCCGGAGCTTGGCGCCGACGAGGCGCGAGGTGATCTTGTTGACGATCCACGAGGGCCACCGGCGGAAAACCGAATCCTGCCTCCCCCTCCTGTACGTGGCCACCACATCGTAGCCCTCTTCCGCCTTCTTGATGAGGCGCGGTATCTCCTCGGGCGGGTTCTGCAAATCGGCGTCGATGGTGACCATCACGCGGCCGGCCGCCCGCTCGAACCCCGCGAAAAGCGCCATATGCTGCCCGTAGTTCCTGTTGAACTCGATCACCTTCACCCGCGGGTCGTCGGCCCGAAAGCCTTCGAGCATCATTTGTGTGCGATCGGTGCTCCCGTCGTTGATGTAGATGATCTCGTAGGTCTCACCCGTCGCATCCAGGACCGTCCGGAGCCGCTCGTTCAGCTCGTCGAGCGATTCTTCTTCGTTCAGGGCGGGCACGAGAACCGATATATCGATCCTATTTTCCATCTATCCTCGCGAGAATCAAGTAGTTTTCCTTTTCGTAGCGCGCCTCCCGCACTACCGGAAAAAGTGTTTTCAGCGCGTCCAGGCGCCCGTGCTTATTCTCGGCAACGACTATTATATCACCTTTTTCCGAAAGGGTATCTTTCGGGTTCGAAACAGGGACGACAGGCCGTCCCGCGTAGAAGATCAGGGCGGGAGAGCTGAAGCCGAAAGTGTGGATGGCGGAGCTTTTCGGCAGGTCGCTCATCCGGTCGGTGATCAGCCGGACGGATTTCGAGCTTGCGTCCATGGCCGGCATATAGAGGGAGTGGTAGACGAACCCGAGCACGACCAGATACGCAAAGAGCACGAGGAAGCTCGGGCCGGGGGTCTTCATGAGGACCGAAAGCACCAGGACGAGGCCGCAGGCGAAAAGGACGGCTGCCAGGACGGCCGGCAATACCATGGAAGCGCCGAACATCTGCCCGAGGAGGGGCACATGCCCCATGGCGGGGAACAGAAGCAGCGGCGCGAGTGTGAGCACCCCGCCTAGGCCGCACAGGACCGCGGTCGTCCACTTCTTTTCC
>PLSJ01000056.1 GCA_003165115.1 Syntrophaceae bacterium
ATGAGCGCACCGGGAATCGCTGGGTCCTCCCGGAGCCACTTGACAATCGGAGGAAGGATTGTTACCCTGAAGGCCGATAGGAGGTCGGCTATGCGAAGTAACTTGATAAAAATAAATCCTAAAGTCCTCGAATGGGCGCGAAAAAAGGCCCGTTTGAGCCAGGACCTGCTTGCACAGAAGGTGGGCGTCAAGAGAAACAAGTACCTTGAATGGGAATTGGGACAATCTTTTCCGGACATGCACGAGCTTCACAAGATAGCCTTGCATCTCAGGTGCCCGGTGCTTATTTTCCTCTGCCTGGGCGTACTCAGGTAGGAAAGAAGTTCGTCTTCTTCAGCTTCATCCGTTTTCCCCTCCCGATAAAACGAAAAGGGTATTAAGTAAAACCGGATTGTGCCGATTAAAGAAACAGATAGTGTGGTTGGCTTAAAGACGCACCCCGGTCTTTTCCGGTGAAAAAATATGAACCCTGGAGAGGAGGATGTAAATGAAGACACTCGTGGTTGATGATTTCGCGACGATGCGAAAGATCGTGAAGAACGTGCTGAGACAGATAGACATCACGAACGTCACGGAGGCCGAGAACGGAAGACAGGCATTGGATATCCTGAAGAAGGACGGTGACTTCGAGCTGATAGTCAGCGACTGGATCATGCCGGAGATGACGGGGATCGAGTTTCTGAAGGCGTGCAAGGACGATGACTCCGTCAAGAAGATCCCCTTTGTGATGGTCACGGCCGAGGCGCAGAAGGATAGTGTGATAGAGGCGATCAAGGGTGGCGTCGACAATTATATCGTCAAGCCTTTTACCCCTGACAAACTCCAGGAAGCGATTCAGAAAGCGGTAGCAAGGTCGAGGAGTCAGCAATAGGGGGCAGCGCATGGACGCAGGGTTCGTCAACGCATATCTCGCTGCCGCTCAAAACGTCTTTAAGACGATGGTGCAGCTCGACGTCGTCATGGGAAAGCCGGTCCTGAAAAAGGACAAACATACCTCGGGAGAGGTGACCGGGGTGATAGGGTTCGCCGGCGATAAGAAGGGCACCTTTAGTCTTTCCTTCAGCAAGAAGGGCGCTATATTCATCTATAAGAAGATGGTCGACGAAGACGCCCCCGGCGTCACGTCGGACGTTGTCGATGCCATCGGCGAGCTGACGAATATCATCTCCGGCCAGACCAGGGTGCACATCGAGAAGCTGGGGTACAAGCTGAGCGCCGCGCTGCCCACGGTCGTCGTGGGGCAAAACGTGGAGATCAACTTTATCACCAAGGTGCCCGTCATCTCGCTCCCTTTCGCCTTCCAGGCCGGAAGCGGCCCCGAGCATCTGTTTCTCGACTTCTCTTTCGAGTAGTCTGTCGGTGAGTGGGTCCCCGGTGTGGGCTTTCGGGAAGACGTGCCTTTTCGTTCGGTGGTGAGCCGCACCGCACGGCACCGATGTCAGGCGTCTTCCTCTTTTGTGTCTCTCTTGATGATATCGTCAAAGGAGGTCCTGACGTTCTTGCCGCCATAGACGATGCGGTGAAGCTCTTCGGCAACAGGCATCTCGACGTGCAGGGCCTGCGAGAACGAGTACGCGGCTTCGATGGTATAGAAGCCTTCGACCACGCTTTTTTGCGACGCTATCAGCTCCTGGGGTCTTGCGCCTCCGGCGAGCTCTACCCCGAACATCCTGTTCCTGCTTAAAGGTCCCGTACACGTGAGGATGAGGTCGCCCATCCCCGAAAGCCCCATGAACGTGTTGTCATGGGCCCCCAGCTTTTTCCCGAGCCTCTTGATCTCGGCAAGCGCCCGGGTGATGTAGGCGGCCAGGGCATTATGTCCCAGGCCCAGTCCCTGGATGATCCCCGCCCCGATGGCCATTACGTTCTTCAGCGACCCGCCCAATTCCACCCCCACCACGTCCTGGCTCGTGTAGACGCGGAACCGGTCGCTATGGCTGATGTCCTGGAAATAGAGCGCGAGCTCTTTGACGGCAGCAGCGATCACGACTGAGGTAAAGTGCCCCCCGGCCACCTCGGTCGCGAAGGAAGGCCCCGAAAGGACCGCGCAGGAGATATCGTTTCCCGCGACATCATCTATTACCTGAGTCATGCGCTGGAGCGTTTCCCTCTCCAGGCCCTTCGTGAGGACGAGCACGCGCTTGCCATGGAGACCGCGCGAAATTTTCCGGAGGGTAGGTCTCAGGGCGAAGGATGGCGTGGCAATGACGATATCGGATGAAGACGCGACGGCCGCCCGCAGGTCGTCCGTGAATTCTATGCCTTCCGGCAGCCGGAAGCCGGGGAGGTAATAGGTGTTTTCCCTTGTTTCCCTAAGCCCGGCCACAAGCTCGGGCTCGTAGGCCCAGAGGACGACCTTGTGGCCGTTTGACGCAAGCTGCAGTGCGAAGGCGGTGCCCCATGCCCCCGCTCCGATGACGGCTACGTTCATCCCGTTTACTCCTCGCCCGAAAGGACCGATGGACGACGGACGACCGCTTCCCTCGTCACTCGCCGGTCTGGTAGTCCTCGCTGATCACGCCGACGCCGCTTATTTTTTCCTCTTCGGCAATTACCGGGGTTCAGCACCCCCTCCGTCGGCTAAGCCGCCGGAGCCTCCCCGCTCACTCGCCGGTCTGGTAGTCCTCGCTGATCACGCCGACGCCGCTTATTTTTTCCTCTTCGTCCTTGAGCCCCATCAGCTTTACACCCAGGCCGCCGCGGTAGTGCATGGGGATGGTCGTTGTATTGAACCTGATTGTCCTGCCCGTGTTGGTGACGAGGATGATCTCGTCGTTCCGGGCGACTTGTTTGAGGCCCACCACCTCGCCATTCTTCTTCTCGACCTTGATGTTTATCACGCCCATGCCGCCGCGGGCCTGGACCTTGTACTCCGAGCAGTCGACGCGCTTGCCGAACCCCTTTTCCGTCACGGTGAAGAGAGAGCACTCGTTGGTCACCACGTCGACCGAGACGAGCTCGTCGTTTTTCCTGAGGCGTATACCCCGCACACCGTAAGCGGTCCGGCCCATCGACCTTATGTCTTCTTCCCGGAACCTGATGGCCATGCCCTTTTTCGAGGCGAGCACGACGTTCGCACCGGGGTCGAGGGGAAGCACGTCCATGAGGCTGTCGTCTTCGGGCAGCTCGATCGCCTTGATGCCCATAGACCTGACGTTTTTCAAAAGGCTCAGGCTCATCTTTTTTACCTGTCCCTTGCGTGTGGCGAGGAAGAGGAACTTGTCTTCGGTAAAATCCTTGACATGCGTGACCGCCGTAATCTTCTCGCCCTTCTCCGCCTTGATCAGGTTGATGACCGGCCTGCCCTTGGAGGAGAGCTGCGACTCGGGGATGGTGTGGACCTTCCTGATGTGTGCCCTGCCGGCGGTCGTGAAGAGGATAATGTAAGAGTGGGTCGAGGCGATGTAGAGCTGGTTGACGAAGTCGTCTTCCCTGACCGAAATGCCGATCTTGCCCTTGCCTCCCCGGAGCTGCTGCTTGTACTGGTCGAGGGGGGTCCTCTTTATGTAGCCGCCGTAGGTGATGGTCACCACGACATCCTCTTCCTTGATCATGTCCTCGATGGTGATTTCGGGCAGCTCGTCCACAATCTCCGTGAGCCTGTCGTCGCCGTATTTCTCCCGCACTTCCCTAAGCTCTGTCTTGATGACATTCATGAGGAGCGACTCATCCTGGAGGATGGCCCTCAGCCGCTTTATCTCTTCCTGGATTGCGGTCAGCTCGTCCAGGATCTTCGTGCGCTCGAGAGACGTGAGCCGGGCAAGGCGCATGTCGAGGATGCTCTGGGCCTGCTTTTCGGAAAGCTGGAAGGCAGCGATGAGGCCGTTTCGCGCTTCCTCCGTATTCTTCGCCTGTCTTATGATGGCGACCACCCGATCGATATTATCGAGGGCAATTTTAAGGCCCTCGAGGATGTGGAGCCGGTCGGACGCCTTGTTCAGCTCGAACGTGGACCTCCTGGTCACCACTTCCTTCCTGAAATTGACGAACTCGCTGATCATCTCCCTCAGGTTCAGGTACCTCGGCTGGTTGTTGACGATGGTGAGGAAAATGATGCCGAAAGTGGTCTGAAGCTGTGTCTGCTTGTAGAGCTTATTCAGGATAGGCAGCGCGATCTCGTTTTTCTTCAGCTCGATCACGACGCGGATGCCCTCCCGGTTCGATTCGTCGCGTATATTCGATATGCCCTCTATTTTCTTGTCGTTTATCAGCTCGACGATGTTTTCTATGAGCCGCGCCTTGTTGACCTGGTAA
>PLSJ01000478.1 GCA_003165115.1 Syntrophaceae bacterium
AAAATCTCCTATATTGTCGATAAGACCCAGGTCTTTCGCCTTGTTTCCCGTGTAAATCCTGCCTTCGGCCAGTTCTTTCACCCTTTCCGGGTCCATCTTTCTTGTCGCGGAGACATCCTTGATGAACTGCTCATAAATGCTATGGACTATCCCGTCCAAATACTCTTTTTCGGTCGGCGTCATCTCCCTGAAAGGCGAGCCCGCGTCCTTGAATTCCCCTGCCTTGATGGTGTTGCTTTTCAAGCCTATCTTCTTGAGCACGTCTTCCACTATCATGAGCTGCATGATTACCCCGATGCTCCCCGTGATGGTCGATGGATTTGCATACAGCTTCTCTCCGGCCGAGGCAATATAATAGCCCCCCGATGCGCAGGTGGAGCCCATCGAGACGTACACCTTCTTCTTATCCTTCAGTTTTATCACTTCCCTGAAGATCTCCTGCGTGGGGCCTACGCCGCCCCCAGGCGAGTTTATTCTCAGGATCACGCCTTTTATCGAAGAGTCTTCCTTGAAGCGAATGATATCCTCCATGGTTTCTTTCGAGGCGGATATCAGGCCCTCTATCTCGACGACGCCTATCTGGTCGCCGGAGGGTCTGTGGGCAATGCCGGAGACGAGGGAGACGCAAAAGATGAGGACGATCAGCGAGAGGACAACAACGAGGGCTTTCTTTTTTCGACTCCACGGCATGGTCTCACCTTCTCTTGAGTAGTATAGTTCCAAACGGCCGTTTTTGCGAGATCAGCGCCTTCTTCAGCTTGGCGATCTCCAGCATCGCAAGGACCGTCGCAACCCTGTCGCGCAGGTCGTGTTCCAGGTCCATACCCCAGGCATATTTCCCTTCGCGCATCAGCTGCCCCATGATCTCTTCCAGCTTCTCTTCCAGTGTCGGCCGTATCTCGCTGACCGTGAGGAAGCGCTCCTCCTTGCTCTTTATCAACTGGAAAAACAGGGCGCACAGGGAGAACATGTCTTCCTCTTCCCCTTCTTCGATGACGGGATTGCGGCTGAAAATGTCTCTTCCGAGCACGGGGAAGTCTCCAAGGCTTTTCGCCATGGCCCTCAGCTTTTCGTATTCGATGATTTTTTCGACAAGCTCCTCTCTCGGGTCCTCGCCCTCCACCGGAAGGAGCATCCTCGCTTTGATGAAGATCAAGAGAGACGCCATCTCGATGAAGTCCTCGGCTATCTTGAGGTCCATCTCACGGGCCAGATCGACGTATATAAGGAACTGCTCGGCGATTTGGCCGATGGGAATATCGAAGATGTCGATCTTGTTCCGCTTGATGAGCGTGATCAGGACCGGAAGCGGACCTTCAAAACATTCCGTTTGCAGTTCGAGGGTCGAGGCGCTGAAAGTGATCAAGGCTTATGCTCCTCCCACCCCGACGTGGCGTTCTTTCATATACTCGCGCACAAAGGCCAGCTCCTGCTGCCTGGTGGCAAGGTTCCGGTCGATTTTCGCTTCCCTGAGCGCCTCGAGGATCTCCCTGAAGACGGGGCCTTCCTTGATGCCCATGGACAGCAGGTCGACCCCGGTTGTCAGGGGCCGAAAGCTCTCCACGTAGGTGATATAGTTCGAGACCGCCTTCTTTACCTCCTCGGAACGGACCCTGGCCATAACGAAAAGGCGACCTTCCTGGCTCAGGGGATCGAGCTGTTTGTATACCTCGCTCTTCTTCATAAAACGGACAGTCGACGTGAGCTTTCCCGCAATCTCCCGCACGCTGGCCACCTCCTGGGGAAGTTTTCTTCGCATGGATTCGGACGCCACGAGCCTTCTCGAAAGATCGCCGACGTCCTCGGGGGACATATGGTCCGCGAGGCCGAGCAGGTAGTAAAAGACCCTGTTGTACTTGCCTTTGTACAACAGGGTGTACCACTTGAGGACCGTATCCATCTCGGCGAAGAGCCTCTCCCCTTCCTGGTCGAATGCCAGAGAAGGGTAAATGAACCTGAGGAGGTCGAGTTCCCTGAGCCTCTTCATGATACGCCCGGGGTCCGCCTCCGAGAGCATCAGCACGAGCTCCCTCCATATCCTCGGACCCTTTATTTTCGAAAGGAAGCTCATTTTGACGGCATTCTTTATGAGGTTGACGGTGAACTTGCCGATCTGGAAACCGAAGCGCTGCTCGAACCTGACCGCCCGGAACACCCTGGTCGGGTCCTCCACAAAGCTGAGGCTGTGCAGCACCCGGATGCTCTTCTCCTTTATATCTCCCTGGGCCCCGAAAAAATCGATAAGCTCGCCGAAGGTGTTTTTGTTGAGCGAGATGGCGAGGGTATTGATGGTAAAGTCCCTGCGGTAGAGATCGAGCTTTAAAGAGCTGTGCTCGACGATGGGCAGGGCCGCCGGGGCCTTGTAGTATTCGAGTCTGGCCGTTGCCACGTCCACCTTGAACCCGTCGCCGTAAAGGATCTTTGCCGTCCCGAACTCCTTGTGTATGCGCGTCTTGATGCCGAGGCGCCTCGCCATCTCGGCCGCGAACCGGATACCGTCACCCTCGATCACCACGTCGATATCGAAGTTCTCGTTGCGCAGCAGCAGGTCCCGGACAAAACCGCCCACCAGGTAGGCGTGGAAGGCCATCTCATCGGCGAGCCTGCCGATGGAGACGAGCCGGTCGAGCACGGGTGGGCTGATCCGCTCCTCCATGAGCCTCTTCACGTTCTTCCGCTTTTCGTACACGTCGTGATAATCGAGCTTCCCGAGGACGCTCTTTCTGATCTCGTCTTCGAGTATGCGGAGGAGGTCTGTCCGCGTCACGGCGCCGATCAGCCGCCCTTCCTCGGTGACCGGGAGAAACCGCTGATTTTCGCCTATGACGATCTCTTTCACGCGCTCTATGGAATCGGTCGGCNNCCGGGCAGTGGAGAAATCGGTGATCATGTACTCCCTTACGGAAAGCTCTTCCAACCGGTGAAAAATGGCCTTCTCGACAATCTGCCTCGTGATGATGCCCGTCACCAGGTGGCCGGCCGTGACCGGCAGGGAATTGATATTATACTTGGTGAGGATGTCCCGCGCCTCGCGCAGCGGCGCGTCTGAGTCCACGGAGACGACGGGAAAGAACATGATGTCGCGGGCCGTCCACGGCGGCTTGACCAAAGCGGCCAGACGCCCGAGCAGCACCGATTTCGCCTCTTCGAGGGTGGCGTCCTTCAGCGTGGCGGAGGCCGCCTCCTTGTGGCCGCCCCCTCCCATGGGGGCGAGGATTCGGCCCGCATCCACTTCCGGGATCCTGCTCCTGCCGATGATGTAGATCCTGTCGTCCATGCGAAGGAGGGCAAAGATCGCGTTCAGGTTTTCCATGTCGCGGTATTTCTGGACGAGCACGGCAAGGTCGCCCACGTAGTGGCTGGTGCTGCCCTCCGTGACCACGACGTCGATGCCGTTGATGTTGTGCACCGTCGCCGCCTCTATAAGATCGTGGAGCACATGGACCTGCTCCGGCGACATCTCCCTGACGAGGATGTCGGAGACGATATCTACGTGTGCCCCTTTCGAGAGCAGGAACGAGGCCGCGTCAAAATCGCGCTGCCTTGTCGACGGGTAGTGAAAATCGCCTGTCTCCTCGTAAATGCCGAGCATCATGATCGTCGCCTCTTCGGGCGATATGTCGCAGTTTTTTTTCCGCAGCAGATCGACGAGCATGCTCACGCAGGAGCCGCCCGTCCCTATGACGTTGACCGCGCCCACGATGTCGTCCCCGGCGGGCGGGTGGTGGTCGTATACATGGACGGAAACGCGCGCCGAATCGACGAGCCGCGCAAACTCGCCGATCCTGTTCCTCTGCCTCGTGTCCACGAGGACGAGCGTCTCCACCTCGTCATAATCGATATCCTTCATCTTCGCTATATTGAGGAAATAGAGCGTCGAGCGAATAAGGAAATCGCGCACGGTCTTTTCCTGGGAGCCGGGAAACACGAGCACCGCGTCGGGATATAACTTCTTGGCCGCCACCATGGAAGAAAGGGCATCGAAGTCCGCGTTGACATGGGTCGTGATGACCTTCATTTCCGGAAAGATTAAAGCAAGGGCGCGGTGATGTCAACCATGCGGCCGCGATTGCGCCGCGGCTTCGCGTGTGCTTCGTTGGCGTCCGCGGACGGAGAATGTTCTTGAAAAATTCCTCATAAGCTGTTCAAATCTAGGTAAGTGGGCATCAAACGTTTTTTGATGTGGGGGGGAGCATGAAAGCAGAAGAACAACATAGCGCGAGGCGTCCCTTTACTCTTCGGAGGCTGAGGGAGAGCGAGATCATGTACCGGACACTCTTCGACAACGCCACCGATGGGATATTTCTCATGAAAAGGGGTATCTTCATCGATTGCAACAAGATGTTCCTGACCATCTTCGGATGTACCAGGGAGCAGATTATCGGACAAACGCCCCTCAGATTTTCTCCCACCTTCCAGCCCGATGGGGAGATTTCGGAAGTGAAGGCCATGGAGATGGAAAAGGCGGCCACTGCGGGCCAGCCTCAGTCGTTCGAGTGGAAACACNNCTACGACGGAAGCCTTTTCGACGCCGAGGTGAGTTTGACCCGCGTGCAGATCAACGGCGATAGCGTCCTCCTTCAGGCGATTATCCGCGACATCAGCCAGCGGAAGGAGGCGGAGCGCACGTTGCGGGCAAACGAGGAGCGTTACCGCACCTTTATCGACGCCACTTCCGACGGCGTATTCCTCATGGACGAGAAATTCCGCTACCTCATCGTCAACAAGCGCTTGAGGTCATATTTCAAAAAGAAGGAAGAGGAGATTATCGGAAAGACGGACTTCGAGATACTTTCCGTGGACGCGGACAGGCGCCTGGAAACGGACATAAAGGCCTTCGGCTCGTCCTCCATCGTGATATCAGAGGAGGCCGTCAACGGCAGGATCTACGAGACACGGAAGTTCCCGGTGAGTATCGCGGAAAACACGAGGGGCGTCGGCGCCTACGTCAGGGACATCACCGAACGGAAGAAGGCGGAAGAAGAGCTGAAAACGAAGTCCCTCAACCTCGAGGAGGTCAACGCCGCCTTGAGGGTTTTGCTCCGCCAACGGGAGCAGGACAAGAACGAGATGGAAGGCAGGATTCTGGACAACGTAAAAAAGCTTGTCCTGCCGTATATCGAAAGGCTCAAAGAGAAGAGGCTCGACGAAGAACAACGGACATACCTGGATATCCTCGAGACAAACCTGAAGCATATCCTTTCACCCTTCGTACAGAAAATGGGCTCTGCCCACACAGGGTTCACCCGGTCCGAGATCCTCGTGGCCAACCTGATCAGGGACGGCAAGACAGTCAAAGAGATTGCGGGACTTTCAAGGGTATCGGAGAACGCGGTCAACCGGCATCGACAGAATATCAGGAACAAGCTGGGACTGAACAGACGAAAAGTCAGCCTCAAGGCACACCTGATGTCGCTCGGTTAGCCGCATGGTCTCTGCAATCTTTCCGTAAGAAGGGCGTTTCCGGGGCACCACAATAATGGTACATGTCATGTAGCATTGTAATACCATATTACTATTATGTTTTTTTTCGGTATCTGTGATATTAACTAGATACTCTATTCTATCCAATCGGCTATCATCGCAAAAAAGGGGGGGAAGCATGAATGTTGTCGACGTGATCGCAAAACAGGCACGATTTGCTCCTGGGGAGCCGGCATTCGTTGAAGTCAGACCGGTATCGGGGGTGAGAGGGGAGATAACCTGGAGACAGCTTCACGAGAGGGTGAACAGGCTTGCCAACAGTCTTGTCACGCTCGGCGCCGGAAAGGGGGAGAAAGTTTTTCTTCTGGGCAAGAATTCGTTGAATTGGCTGGAGGCATATTTCGCAATCCTGGCCACAGGCGCATGGGCCGCTCCTCTCAACTTCAGGTTCACCGATGACGACATCCGCTTTTGCGCAAAAACGGCAGAGCCGGTGATCTTCATTTTCGAGGAGGAGTTTGCGGACCGGGTGCAAAAACTTGCGCGGGAGCTGCCCACGGTGAAATCCTGCATCATGATCGGCGGGAAGGGTACGGAGACCGCGAGGACCATGGAAGACCTCATCGAAGAGGGTTCACCCGACGCCCCGAATATCGAGCTTGAAGATGAGGCCGAGNNCTCTATTTCACCTCCGGCACGACGGGCGCACCGAAGCCCGTGCTTATTCAACACAAGAGCCTCATGTGCGCGGCCATTACCGAGGCGATGAACCATAACCTCGTCCAGTCGGACCGTTTTCTCATGATGCCGCCGATGTACCACGTCGCTATCGCCCACGCACTCGGCGTCATGGCGGCGGGCGGGTGCAGCGTGCTCCTCACCGAGCAGATAACCGCCCAGTCCATGGTGGACACCATCGCAAAGGAGCGCATATCCGTCGCATTCCTGCTCGTGCCGTGGGCCATGGACCTCCTGGAGGCTTTCGATAAGCAGCGGATAAAGATCGGGGAGTATGACTTGAGCCGGTGGCGCCTGACCCATATGGGGGCGCAGCCTATCCCGCCGAGCCTGGTGAAGCGGATCAAGGCGTATTTCCCCCACATGGAATACGATACCGATTACGNNATTAAGCGAAAGCATGGGCCCCGGCGTCGTCCACCTGGGGATGGAGAACGAGAAAAAGGTCGGGGCCATCGGCAAGCCCGGCCTCATGTGGGACGCGCGGATAGTCAATGACGTGGGAGAAGACGTGGCGCAGGGCGAAGTGGGCGAGCTCATCGTAAAAGGCCCTGGGGTCATGAAGTGCTACTACAAGAACCCTGAGCTTACCGCCTCCACCGTACGAAACGGATGGCTCCGCACGGGCGATTTGGGGAGGCTCGACGAAGAGGGCTTCATCTATCTCGTGGACCGGAAAAAGGACCTTGTCATCAGCGGTGGAGAGAATATCTATCCCGTCGAGGTGGAAGAGGTCATCCTGAAGCATCCCAGGGTCCATGACTGCGCGGTGATAGGCATTCCGCACGACCGGCTCGTGGAGGTGACGTGCGCGGTGATCGAGCCCCTGGAAGGGGAGTCCCTGACCGAGGAAGAGGTCCGTGCGTACTGCGAGGAGCACCTGCCCCGGTATAAACGGCCTTATCGCGTGGTTATCGACAAGGTGCCGAGAAACCCGACAGGCAAGATAGAGAAACCGAAGCTGCGGGAAAAATATAGCAAAGGGGCCTAGGAAGAATACCTATTCGGAGGGTACCTGATGAAAGAATC
>PLSJ01000113.1 GCA_003165115.1 Syntrophaceae bacterium
TCCACGACGAGTTGGTCTTCGAGGTCCCGGAAGGCGAAGTGGACGAGATGGAGCGGGTCATCAGGCATGAGATGGAACACGTCTGCCCCTTGCTCGTGCCATTGAAGGTAACGATGGGGAGGGGGAAGAGCTGGGCCGAGGCGCACGACTAGACCTTGAGCCGGCAGCAGACCCCTGCCGCCTATTCCAGTCTGAACCTTCCGGCCAACGCCTGGAGCGTGGTCGACATGCCATGAAGGGCGACGGAGGCAGAAGCTATTTGCTGCACCATTTCCTGAAGACCTGACGTTGCGTGGATGACCTTCTCGAGCGCGCTGCCCGCTTCGCATGAAAGCTTTACCCCGCTTTCGACTTTGTCCGTTGCCCTTTTCATCGACTGACCCGCGTGCTCGACCTCGCTCTTGATCTTGTCGACCAGCTCGTAGTTCCCGTTCACCGTATAGGAGCCGATCATGAGCTTTTCGTCTTCGATTCGGAAAGAGTCGGTTTCCGAACCGCCTTTCGCGCGCAGGTAATCCCAGAACAGCGCGAGACGGGCGTCGAGCGACGTCTGTGCCTGCACCGTAAGATCGCTCTTCATATAGTAGAGCGTGGCGAAAGTTGTGACGGATACGGATATGACGACCACCAGGACGGTGAATCCTATGAATTTCGTGCCGATCTTCAGGTTGCCGAACATGGACCCTCCTCATACAGGTATGTGCCGAAGGTTGACTACGCGGGTTTTATGGTACCGATTGATACAAGGTCCTTCGGCCAAGCCTGATCCGTTATCGGCGCGATGGAGGATTAATTAACGAGCATCAACGGACGGGGACGGGAGAGTCTCTCTTCCGGACCGGGGCGCACGATGGGCCTTCAGGAGCAGGAGCGACTGCAGCTCCGCGCATACGATAAAGACAAATACCGAATAATAAAGCCAGAAGAGAAAAGCGATGAAAATGCCGTAGGCACCGAATACCGCCGTAAATCTTCCCACACTGAGGGCGTAGTACTTGAACAGGTATTTCCCGCCACCCCATAGCAGGGTAGCCAGAAGGGTAGTCGGGAGAAGAAGGCCGATGCGCTTCCGCAAAGGGGTCAGCACGTAGTAAAGCAGATAGAACATGGCGAAGGTGCACGCCATGTCGATGAGCGAAATCAGGTAGACGTAGAAGCTCCCCTCAAACAAGACGTGTTCCTTGTCGGAGATGGTGCCCACCACCTTGGACGTCGCCACGAAGAGCGTCGCGGTCATGAAGAAGATAACGGCCTGCAGGAGCGAGAAGAGGAGGGTGAAGAAAAACTCCTTGCCCTTCTTCCTGAGGAAGCTGTCCATCTTCCCGCCGAATATTACCTGAAAGGACGGTATCAGCATGGAGAAAAGCTTCGAGGTGAAAAAGAAGAGGAAGTAGAGACCCAAGGGCCCCGAAAAACGCTTCCATATGTCGATGACCCTCAGGTTCTTCGCCATCATTGTCGTCACCGTCTCATTGAAGGGATCGGGTATTACCTTCGCCGTGTAGACGAGGAGGTGTTGGTCGATGTCGCTGAGGTTCACGAGATAACCCAGGATGGCGATGGAGAGGAGCGCAAACGGTATGAACGTGAGGAGGACGTAAAAGGCTATGGCGGCCACCATCATCGGGGCGTTATCCCGCTGATATTTCCGGAAGAGGTCCCTGATGATGGAGAAGGTTTCTTTCAAGCCGCCCAAGTGTCTATCATAACGCCCCACCCCGGCTTTTTCAACCGGTCGCCCGATTGCCTCTTGTACGGGCCTAAGTGACGGCGCGCGTCCACGCCCGGCCCATCTCTATCGCCGCCATTGCGGTTCACCCGCGCATGACTTATGTTCTCATTGAGACGACAGGGTCGATACGTCATCGGAAGTCGCGTCCCGGAAGGAGGGCATGATGAAAACGCCCGGTGAGATGGCGGCCCCCAGGCACGGTGCCGGGAGGCGGATGAAAGGAGCACTCCGGTTGGGCATACTGCCCTTCCTGTTCTTCGTCGCGTCGATTGTCATCGTTGCGGCGCCGGTGGAAGCTCAGGATAACTACCCCATTCCGCCGGGAAATCCTAGCGACTGGGGAATCCCAGGGACGCCTGAAAAGCTTGTCCCTGAGGAGCAAAAGACCTCGGCTCCGGACGCCTTTTCGGCGCCACGGCCGCGCGGCAATGAAGAATTGAACGAGCCGCTGGTCCCCGCGGGTGAGGCGCAGGAAGAGTACACGGGGACCAGGGACCGCGGATTCGGCGGCATCGCGGGCACCGGCATAGACCAATCCGGCGTCACGCAAAACCGGTAAAAACATTCGATGCGGGCCGGCGGTGGGTTTGATTCACCCCAACGACCCGCTTCCTGTCTTTTTGGATAATGTACTGGGCTTGTATTTTCATCGGCCGGGACTAAGTTAAATACATAAGTGCACGCTCATACTTTCCAAAAGGTCCCATGAAAGGCTTCGCCATTCTCTTATCCTTTTTTGCCGTCTTTTGTCTCGTCGCCGCTTCGGGTTTCGCGGCGGATTCGCCGATGAAAACGGTGACCGGCAAAGTATCTCATGTCGACCCCCAGGGCAAGGCGATAGTGGTAACGGTGGGAAGCGGGAAGGATATGATGGACGTTGGCGCGATAGTCGAACCCGATACCAAACTGATGGCGGGAGGCAAGAACACTGCAATTTCCGGCCTTAACGAAACAGTGAAGGACGGAGACACGGTGACCCTCGAGTATATGGTGACCGATAATATCTACGCAAAAGAGATCAAGAAAAAGTAGCGGGTCTCTTCTTTCCGCTCCGGTGGCGAGGGCAGGAGCTTTGCCCGTTTTTTTAATGGGCAGATGTCTTGCGGCCCTCGCTTTTTTCTTGTCGCGGGCCTACGGAATTATGCTTGCAATGCGCGGGCGGGAGTGATATTCCATATCATGTACCCGCCGAAATTCGCGCGAAACGGGCAGGACCGACCATAAGGAGGAGAGACCTATGAAAATCGTGGCCATCGTGGGCAGCCCGAGAGGAGCCAAGGGGGCGACAGGGGCCCTCACGAAGATAGTGCTTCAGGGCGCCGAGAGCCTCGGCGCCACGTGCGAGATGATTGTAATCAGGGGACAAGAGGTAAAACCGTGCAAGGCGTGCGATACCTGCCACAAGGTGGGCTCGTGCCCCCAGAAAGACTCGTTTCGCACGATCAAGGAGAGCGTCGACGCGGCCGATGGTCTTATTTTGGCGACTCCCAACTACATATCGCATGTGAGCGCGCAACTGAAAGCCTTCTTCGACCGCTGCTGCGGGGTGGTCCATTGCCAGGGCTTCGAGGGGAAGTACGGCGCGGCGGTCGTCACTTCGGGAGGAGGAGACGAGGCGCCTATCGCGGAGTACATGAACCGGTTCCTCGCGGTCACCGGCGCCGTCCCTGTCGGCTCCGTATGGGCGACCATGGGACAGGTCCAGGGGTATGACTTCCCCGCGGAAATAAAAGAAGAGGCCCATTCCCTGGGGATGAGGCTCGTGAAGGCGTGGAGCGCCAAAGAGATTACCCCCGAGTACCAGGAGATCACCCTTGGGTTCAGGGAGCGCATGCGTGCGCTGATGCTCTGGCGCAAAGCGGAGTGGCCTTATGAGTATGAGTACTGGAAAGCGTGCCGGGGCCTGAGCGCGTAAGGGCGCTCGGTTGAAGGCGCCCGGATCAGGGAGGCCGCGCGTACATCGAAAACAGGCCGAACTGGACCGTAGGCGGATGGCGGCGATCACCTGCCGCGGCCGTCCGGCCGTAGAGGGTATTGACCGCCGTTCTCCCGTTGGTCAAAAAGCGCCGTCTGCGCCGTGACGACATTGAGATAACTTACCGTACCGATCTTGTACTGGCTGAGGGCCGGGAATCAGTTATAGACTGCCTGAATAGGGAGAATCCAAGGGTGAGAAGCGGAATTGCCAACCGGCGGTGGAAAGGCGGTCCGGGGCCCCTGGAACCTGTGCCGGCCGGGATTCACCGGGCTTCGGAAACCTTGGGGAAACTCTCACCGGCAGCCCTCTCTATTGCCCTGCGCAGCTCTTTTTTCAACACCGGCTTGATGAGCACCTGCCCGACGCCGTAGAGCGCCGCCTTTTTCAGGGTGCGGGCCAGCTCCAGGCCGGCCGTCATGATGATAACGGGTATCTCGGGACGGACCTCCCGCATGCGCCGGCACATCTCGCTGCCGGTGAGGCCCGGCATGATCTCGTCCGTAATGATGAGGTCGAATTCGCGGGGGTTCCCATTGAAAAGCTCGAGGGCGGCGACCGGGCTGGGACTTGGGGCGACGCAATAGCCGAACCGGCGCAATATCTCCGACTGGGCTTCCAGGAATGACTGCTCGTCGTCGACGAGAAGTATGCGCCTTATGGTGGGGCCTGGATCTTCCACGTGTGCGCTCCTGCCGTCTTACAAACCGTTCTTTCCATATTACCGGCTAAAAAGAACCTTGCATGCAGCAGCAACAACGACCACGGTAAAATATATCCTAAAATTATAACATGATCTTTTGCTCTCACGCAAGAGGAAAGTAACGTTTTTTTGGGAAAATAAATAAAAAATGGGAGGAAGTGCGGCGCCGTATGATTCCCGCCCTTCGACTGATCGTACCCGATATTCCCTATCCTTTCTTGTCGAGGGCGGCGCGCACCGCGCAGGCGATCTCGTCACTGGTGAAAGGCTTCATGATAACGGCCCTGACGCCCGCTTCCTCCGCCGCGCCCGCGTCGACCGACTGGCTGTAGCCGGTGCAGAGGACCACCGGTATATCGGCCCTCGCCTCGCGGAGCAGACCGGCCAGCTCCAGACCCGTCAAACCGGGCATGGTCTGGTCGGTAATAACGAGGTCAAACCGCATCGGGTCCCGTCGGAAGAGCGCAAGGGCCTCGCGTGCACTCGTCATGCCGGTCATCTTATACCCAAGCTTCTTCATTACTTGCCCGCCCAAATCGACAATGATCTCTTCGTCGTCTATGAAAAGGATGCGCTCGTGCCCCTTGTGGAGCGTCCGGCCGGCAACGGCGCCTTTCCTCTCCTCCCTGCCGGCCCGGGGCAGGCAGATCGTAAAGGCGGCGCCTTTGCCTTTCGTGCTCTCCACCGTGATGCGGCCGCCGTGCTGCCGCACGATGCCATGCACTATCGAAAGGCCGAGCCCCGCACCCGACGTCTTCGTGCTGAAGAAAGGGTCGAAGATTTTGTCTATGACATCGGGCTGCATGCCGCATCCCGTGTCCGACACCACGAGCTTCACATAGGGGCCGGGTTCCATCCCGTCGATGTTCTTCCCCGCCGGGACGGTGAAATCCGAGAGGGCGATCTCGAGGATGCCGCCCTTCTCCTCCATCGCCTGCGCCGCATTCGTGCAAAGGGCCGTCAGGACCTGCTGCATCTGACTTGCGTCTCCCAGGACAAGGCCCGGGTCGCTGTCAATCGCGACCCTGATGCTCACCGCCGGAGGGACGGAGGCCCTGATAAGCTTTACCGTCTCCCTGACGACGCCGCTCAGTTGCAGCGGCGCCAGCCCGGCGCAGGTCTTTCTGCTAAAGGCAAGCAACTGCTCGATCAACTCGCGGCCGCGGCCCCCCGCCTCAAGCACCCTCTGGAGATGACGCTCCTGGCGACTCTCTTTGGACAAGCGTTCTTTCGCCAGCTCCGTAAACCCGATCATGGCCGCGAGCAGGTTGTTGAAGTCATGGGCGATACCCATTGCCATAAGGCCGAGGGCCTCTAACTTCTCCTCATGGGCCCGCCGGCGGGAATCAGCCAGCTCCTGTTCCCGCAGCTCAACTTCGATGCGGAGGACCGACGCCTCGCGGAGAAGCTCGTCGGCGCCCTGCGGCGAGGCGCAAAAAAGCCTGTCGGGGTGCTCGGCGAGCAACTGCTCCGCTTTTTCCCGCAACGTGCGGGGCGTCTTCGATGGGGGGCGGTTCGGCATAACTCACTCCTGTCCAGCGGGGACGGCAAAATTATACCAGACTACCTTTTCGCTATAAAGGTTAATCGACGAAACGACGGAGAAGGACGGTCGTTCGGCAGGCACATGGCGCGGAAAGCCCGGGCGTCCTTAACCTTTCGCGATGTTCCGCGATAAGCAAAAGGTGCGGATAGCCATTTATCGAGACCGAATGGTAACCACGCGTACCCACGAAAAGAGCGAGGTGTAAGATGAAAACCCCGGTTCGCAGCACCATCGTTGTCGCGACCATGCTGATGTGCGCCGGCCTGGGCTGGGCGGAGGAGGCCTTCATTATCGGCGTGGCGCCTCATACCAGCGCCCGTGTAATCCTTGAAACCTACCAGCCCTTGCGTCTGCACCTGCAAAGAGCGCTCGGTATCCCGGTCGAGATACTCACGGCGCCGGACTTCAATGAATTTGCACGGCAACGGAGCTTATCATGATGACGTCCCTGGGGCAGCGGGGTGATGCCGGGCGGCTGGAAACAGCCGGGTTCGCCGGCTATCTCGTCAAGCCCGTCAGACGGCGCCAGGTGCTGGACATGCTGTCCCTTGCCCTCGGCCGTGGAGGAGAAGACACGCACGGGAAGATCATTACCCGGCATACGATTGCCGAATCGCGCACACGCAGGGCGAGAGTCCTGGTGGCCGAGGACAATGCCGTGAACCAGCTCGTGGCCCTCAAGATCCTCGAGAAGCTGGGTTTTCGCGCCGATGTCGCGGCCGACGGCAGGGAGGCCGTCACGGCGCTTTCGGCCATCCCGTATGACCTGGTGCTTATGGATTGCCAGATGCCGGAGTTGGACGGTTTCGAGGTCACGAAAGCGATCCGTCGGGGGTGAAGTGGGGCAGGACCGCGTCGCGACCCCCGTAATTGCCATGACGGCACGGGCAATGGAAGGCGACCGGGAAAAATGTCTGGACTCGGGGATGAACGATTACCTCTCCAAGCCGATCGATTCCGGACTTTTGGCGCAGACCCTCGAACGATGGCTGGTGCGAAAAGCCGACGGTGCTCGCGACAAACCCGGCGCCGGTGTCGACACCGGCCAGGGTGGGCCATGATACCGCAACCCGGGGGATGGTTCGCGTCCGGCACTATCCCTGCTGTGTATCGATGTACGGCGTCCCCTCTCGTGCCGCTGGAGGGTGTGAAGTCTTCAGGGCAAAGATCAGGGGGCTCGACAGACAAACCAGCAGCCCGAGAATCGAAATACCGATCCTGAAGCTCGAAAGGTCGCCGGAAAGGCCGAGCAGGTAAGGGATTGCGCCACCTCCGAACAGTATGCCGAAGGAGACGACGATGCCGGTCGCCAGGCTTCTCGTTTCCCTGGCAAATATCTTCGCCGCCGCTATGAAGACCAAAGGGAAGAAGCTCGTTACCACTATCGCCTGTAAAAAGAGAAGGACACCCGTATATCCGGCGGGGGCTACGCCGATGAACACCGTTATTATCCCGGTCACGAGCAATATAAAGAACAGGGCCCTTACCGGGTCGATCCTGTGGACGAAAACGGTCACCGACAGCGCGACCCCGACCGCGCCGAGTCTCGACAAGGCCACGACGTGATTGGCATAACCTATGCCGAATGACAGCTCTTTCGTCATGTAGAGAGGCATTATACCGAAGATGCCCAGGTTTGCCCCCGTGGCGAGGACGAAGAATATGTTCATTATCCAGAGGGACCGCGTCTTCAGGAGGTCGCCAAATACGGCCTTTTCCGAACGGATGACCTTTACTTCGTAACCCATGACGTAGCAGAGCACGGCATTCGCCAGGAGCACCACCGCGAAGACCTGGAAAGTCCCCCTCCAACCGAAGAACTGGAGGAGAAATAGGGCGATCAAGGGGCTGCAAAATATCCCGACCGCCGCACCGGAGTCGTGAATGG
The DNA here is from genome assembly GCA_003165115.1 of Syntrophaceae bacterium. Taxonomy (GTDB): domain Bacteria; phylum Desulfobacterota; class Syntrophorhabdia; order Syntrophorhabdales; family WCHB1-27; genus BOG-1155. The sequence continues at coordinate 7,845 of PLSJ01000113.1, forward strand.
CAATGGCCCTTGCCCAGTGGCGTTCCGTAAAGTAGTCGGTGATAAGGGGCAAAACCGCCGGCAGATAGGCGCCTATCGAAGCACCCGTCATGAAGCTGAACACGTAAAGGAGCGGGAACGCTTTGACGAAGGGGATGAGGAAGAAGAACAGGGACGTCGCACCGAGCGACAAGGCTATCGACCTCTTGTAACCGAACCTGCCCGCGTAGAACCCGGATAGAAGCATAGACAGGGCGTAGCCTATCGACTGGAATATGAAGACACCGCTCGCCTTGGCGTGATTTACCAGAAATTCGTCTTCGATGAGCGGCAAAAGAGGTGCGAAGCTCACCCTCACGGTCATGTTGATGAACCAGAAGAACCAAAAAACGAGAAGGAGCGAGAGGCCTTTGCCTTTCAGGTCGAGACGGCGTTCCATGGTGCTCATTTGACCGGAAACCGCCATATCGTTATGCGTGCTATCTGGCGCACTCGGAAGGATCGCCCTTTAGCTTTTCGAGTGCGTGGGGCAGGGCCGCCTCTATGAATGAGAGGCACTCCGCCGCGGCCTTGGGGCTGCCCGGCAGATTGACGATGATCGACTGCCGCCTGATGCCGCAGACCGCCCGCGAGATCAGCGCGAAAGGGGTGATGCGGTAGCTCTCCATCCTCATGATTTCCGAGAATCCGGGGAGGTCTTTTTCCATCACCATCCGTGTCGCCTCGGGCGTGACGTCCCTCGGGCCGACCCCGGTCCCCCCTGTGGTGACAACGAGGTCCACGCCTTTTCGATCGACCTGGTCGCGTATGGTTTCCGCGATCAGCTCTGTTTCGTCCGGTATGACCACTACCTCGGTAACGTCGTAAGTCTTATTAAGCATCGACCGGAGGCCGGGACCGCTCGTGTCGACCCTCTCCCCGGTGGAGCCTTTGTCGCTGATGGTGATGACCACGGCCCTGTACGTCATGGGAGTACCTCCACCTCGTCCCCCACGCTGACCTCGCCGCCCGCGACCACCTCGGTGAATATCCCCTCGGTGGGCATCACGCACTCGCCCACCTGTTGAAAGATGGCGCACCTCGTATGGCACTCCTTGCCTATCTGGGTGACCTTCATCAGGACCTCGCCCACCCGGAGTTTCGTCCCGATGGGGAGGGTCGGCAGCTCTATGCCTTCCGTTGTCAGGTTTTCCGCGAAATCGCCCGGTTTTACGTCGAGTCCCATTTTTCTTATCTTTTCGATGCTTTCCGTTGCGAGAAGGCTCACCTGCCTGTGCCACGAGCCCGCATGGGCGTCGCTGTCGAGGCCGTGACCCTCCGTCAGCAGGCATCGCTCTATGTTGTGCTTTTTCTCGCCTTTATTGTCGCTCACATNNCACATTGACCGAAATAATCTTGCCTTTCATTGTATCTCCCGGATAAATGTCATGCGCCGCCCTGCTGCGCCTTCCGGCGGAATGTCCCGCTCTTCCCCCCGCTTTTTTCGAGCAGGTAGAACGGACCCAATTCTATCGATTTGTCGATGGCCTTGCACATATCGTAGATGGTGAGGGCAGTCACCATGACGCACGTCATGGCCTCCATCTCCACACCTGTCGTGCCCTTCACCTTCACGGTCGAGGTAATCTCGATAAGGGCTTCTTCGTCCCTGAACACATATGCCACGTCAACAAAGCTGATGGGCAGGGGGTGGCAGAGCGGCACGAGATCGGAAGTCTTCTTCGCCGCCATTATGCCCGCGATTTTCGCCACCGTAAAGACGTCGCCTTTCGGTCCCTGTCCACGGCGCACTATGCCGTAGGCCTCCTCCGACATCCGCACCAGGCCGAAAGCGACCGCCTCGCGGCCGGTCTCCCGCTTCTCGCTGACATCGACCATCCGCGCCTTTCCATCGCTGTCCACATGGCTCAGCTCCATTTTCTCCTCAACCCCCAATATTCCGCATACTCCTCTGGCACTTCCTGATCGCACCTGTCGTCTCCACCTTTCTTTCCGGCTTTGCCATTACCGCGCTCCGCACGAAATCGGCCACTTCGTTGTCGAGTGCGCCTTGACGAAAAAGGGCCTTCACGTCATACTCCGTGTCGGAGAAGAGGCAGGGCTTGATCTTTCCATCGGGTGTCAGCCTGATCCTGTTGCATTCGTGGCAGATATGGGTGGACATGGGACTGATGAAGCCGACCTGGCCGGTGCTTCCGTTGAGGTGAAACATCTTGGCGGGCCCCTTCTCGGAATTCAGGCTCGGGTGAAGGTCATGCACCCGGCGTATCTGCTCTTCGAGATAGGCCGAGCCGACGATCCTGGACCGGTCCCACAGGCCGCCGTCTCCGAAAGGCATGAACTCTATGAACCGTACCTGCACCCCCCGGTTCCTCGCGAACTCGGCGAAATCGAGCACTTCGTCGTCGTTGAAGCCCTTGATGATCACCGTATTGATCTTTACGGGATGGAGACCCGCACGCTTTGCCGCATCGATGCTTCTTATGACCTTGTCGAAGGCGTCGACGCGGGTAATATAGGCAAACCTTTCGGGCCTGAGCGAATCGAGGCTGATGTTGACGCGCCGCAGTCCCGCGTCGCGCAGCGTTTCCACGGCATCGGCCAGCTCGACGCCGTTCGTGGTAAGGCTGATGTCGTCTATGCTCCCGATGGCGTCGATCTGTTTGAGGAGGAAAGAGAGGTCTTTCCTGCGAAGCGGCTCCCCGCCGGTAAGCCTGATCTTCTTCACGCCCAAAGAGGCGGCTATGCGCACGAACCTGATGATCTCCTCGTAGCGCAGGATTTCCGGATGGGGTGTGAAGGAAAACCCGCTATCGGTACAATACCTGCATCTAAGGTCGCACCTGTCGGTGATCGAAACCCTTAAGTAGTTGATGACCCTGTTGAAGTTATCCGTTAACATATTTTATTGTTCCACTCTCTATCGTCGTGTAACCGCCCAGCTCGCTTAGCCTGGAGGCGAATTCCGGGGAAGCGAGCAGTTCCATGAGCAGCCTGAACCTCGGGTCTTCGCTGAATTCTTTCGTGACGAGGAGGTCATACTCCTCTTCCGCGAGAGGGATGAAATCCAAAGAGAAACTGCGAGAAACCGCATAGATGGCCAGGCCGACGTCCGCAATCCCCTCCTTCACCAGGATAGCGGCCGCCGTGTGTGTCGATTCTTCCCGGTCGTATCCCCGGATCGAGCGCGGGTCGATCCGCTTTTCCTTGAGCATCATATCGAGCAATATCCTCGTGCCCGATCCGAGCTGCCGGTTGACAAACCTCACGTCGTGCCTGTTGAGATCGTCTACCCCGGTGATGCCCAACGGGTTCCCTTTTGCCACAAGCAATCCCTGAAGCCTCTTCGCGACATGCACGAGAAGCACGGGCCTGCCGGGGAGGTACTTCTTTATCGCCGGTATATTATACACCAATTCCTGCTCGTCCAATATGTGAGTGGTAGCGAGGTCCACGATCCCTTTCTGCACCGCATAGATCCCGCTCATGCTGCCGACGTGGGCCGATACGAGGTCCATCGCGGGAAAGCGGGTCTTGATCATGTCCCTGAGCACGTCAAGGGACAGGTCGTGACTCCCCACGATATTGAGCCGGTGCTGCAACTCGTCCTCCGGCCGCAAGAGGACCGCGGGGAGCACCGCTCCCTCGTCGTACCCCTCGACGTTTTCCGGTATCGTGATAAGCGCATCGGCACGGGACAGGGACGAAAAGACCCCGGCGCCGCGCGGGAGAGGATAGGCATAATAGGTCCCGCCCTTTGCCATGAGCCTCACCCGCAGCACCTCCTCGACGCCGATGCTCGACGGCAGCTTGTAGGGGGTGACGCATGAAACGGACCTCTCCGATGTAGCGGATCCGCAAAAGCGCTCGTAGACGACCTTGAGGAAGGTCTTGAAACTTATCGCCGCGGAGACGGGGTATCCGGGTATGCCGAAGACGGGCTTGCCTTCGATGAGCCCGAATATGGTGGGTTTACCCGGCATCATGGCGACGCCGTGAAAAACGAGCTCGCCGAACTCCCGGATGACGACCTCCGTAAAATCCTCCGTGCCGGCGCTTGAGCCCGCGTTTATGACAAGCACGTCGTGGGCCCGGATATATTCCTTCAGGATGGTTCGCAGGTGCTCGTTATCCCAGGCTATCCCGGTCTTCGTCACCTCGTAGCCCATCTCCCGGCCAAGGGCCATGAGCGTATAGGAGTTGAAGTCGATCAGCCTGTCGGGAAGGACCTCCAGGTCGGGGTGCTCGTAAATATCTACCAGCTCCTTCCCCGTGGGGATAATGAGAAGCCTAGGCTTTTTCAGTACCTTCAGCACCCTTACGCCCGATGCGAGCAGCAGTCCCACATCGAGTATCCCCAGCCTGTAGTTGACGGGGAAGAGCATGTCGCCCTCGATGATGTCTTCCCCGGTCAGCCTGACGTTCTGCCACAATGACGCGGGTTTCCTGATGGCGATTTCCGGGCCCTTCTCTTCGACCTCTTCCACCATGATCACGGCATTCATGGTCGCCGGCAGGGGATCGCCCGTATTGACCAGCACGGCGTCCTCCCCGCGGACAAGGGTCACCGGGTTGCCGAGGTCCGCATCGAGTGTCTGCTCGAAAGAGACCGCGTATCCATCCATGGCCGCAGAGGTGAAGGGGGGGTTGGAACGCGCCGCGAAGAGCGGCTCACACGTCACCCGCCCCGGGGCGTCCGGCACCGGAATCTCTTCAACGGCCCCAAGGGGCCTGATCGCACCCAGCACCCTCCTGACGGCCTCTTCCTTGCTTATGGTAGTGAGATATCTCTTACCCAAGGGGCAGCACCTCGACCTCGACGCCGGTCTCCAGGCCTTCCTGCCCTTCCTGCACCACCACGTAGCCGTCCGCTTTCGAAAGGGTGGAGATGACCGACGATTTTGCGAAGATGGGCGTCACCAGGGGCGCCGTGCCTTCTCTCTTCTCCACGCTCACCCTCACGTACTCCTCTATGCCATAGGCCGACGGTATATTCGTCGTCAACCTCCCGCACACGGTCCGGGGCGGAAGCGGGCGCCCCTCACCTCGCAGGCGCGCAAGCAAGGGCTGCACGAACCTCAGGACGACCATGGCGCAGGAGACCGGATGGCCCGGAAGACCGAATACCGGTTTCCCCCACAGGGTCGCGAAGATCGTCGGCTTGCCCGGCTTTATGTTGAGGCCGTGGAAGAGGACGCGACCGCCAAGCCGCTCGACCGCCGTCGTCATGAAGTCGCTCTGACCCTTCGAGCTGCCCCCTGACAACAGCATCGCGTCGCATTCCCTGAGGGCCGAAAGCTTCTCGATTATGTCGTCGACCGTGTCTTTCGCTATGCCTGCGAACCGCACGATGCAGCCCTGCCCTTTCGTCAGGCTCGACACGGTATGGGTGTTGATGTCCCGGACCTTACCCGGTCCCGGCACCTCGTCCGCCGGTACGATCTCGTTGCCCGAGGAAGCAAGACCGCACACGGGCCGTTCGTAGACGGGAATGCGGCTGACCCCGAGGGCGGCGAGGACCCCGAGGTCGAAAGGCGATATGACCCGCCCTTTTTCAAGGACGACCTGCCCTTTACGCACGTCCTCGCCCCTGAAGCAGATGTTCTCTCCCCGGCGGACCGTGCGCGTGACCTCGACGGCGTCCCCGGCCTGCCTCGTGTACTCGACCATTACCGCGCCGTCCGCGCCGTCCGGTATCATGGCCCCGGTCGCGACGTAAAACGCCTCGCCGTCATTGACCTGCTTTTCCGCCGCCTCACCGACCAATACCTCTCCCCGCACCTGGATCAGGGCCGGCGTGCCTTCCCGCGCCCCATAGGTGTCTTTGGCCCTTACGGCGTAGCCGTCTACGAGAGACCGTGGAAAAGGGGGTATATCTTCCCGTGCGGTGATATCCGCCGCGAGCACCCTCGCGGTCGCCTGCTCAAGGGAAACTTCCTCTTCGCGCAGGGGACCGAGAGGAAAAGACATGATGAGGCCGAGCGCGTGCGCCGGGGTGGTCGATGTGAGGAATTCCATGAAAGGATATCACCGGTAACCGTACTTGCGATCTCCAAATATATAGATTTAGCCGAGAATTGTCAACGCTCCGCGAGAGTGGCGGGGAAACGGGTGGCCGGAAAGAGCAGCCTTCACTTCCTGCATGCCCCGACGGACCTTTGCGCGCACCTTGACCCATCCGTCCAGATCGCGCCGGCCAGCCTGGCGCCCCCGAGGTTCGTATGGGACATGCGAGCGCCGGCCAGGCTTGCCCGCCGGAGATTGGCACGCGACAGGCGCGCTCCGACCAGGTGCGCCGCGGACAGGTTCGCGCGGAAAAGGTTCGCGTCCGACAGGTCGGCGCCGGCGAGGTTCGCGCCGGACAGGTCGCTATCGGACAGGTTTGCCCGCGGCAGCCGCGCGTCCGACAGGTCGGCGCCGCGCAAGCTCGCCCCGGACAGCCTTGCGCGAGAAAGGTCCATGCCGGTCAGTGCCGCATCGCTCAGGTCGCAGCGGACGCAGTTTCTCGTCGTCTGGAGCTTGTGGACGTCACCCTCTTTAAAGGCCGACGCGGTGCCGCACGGCGCACCCCATAAGAAGAGGACCAGAATGAGGAGGACAGCACCCTTCATTGCGTATCCCGGCTGCGTGCGTGCCCTGCCCGGCTGTTTATCATACATGTATCATTATCTCTTGAAGAGGAGCGAGATGCAACCCGACACTCTCTCCCCGGTCACTAGTTCCCGCTAACTTTTTT
>PLSJ01000035.1 GCA_003165115.1 Syntrophaceae bacterium
ATCCCTTCGCCCTATAAACGGGAGACGTTGGCATTGCCCGAGACTGTGAAATAGACTTCGGGCACGCAACGGATCCAGGAGCTTGCGAGCGGGCTTACGGACAAGGCGGGCCGAAAACCGTACCCGGAGTTGCAAGGTTGAAAATATGAAAGAACAGCCGGTGTCAAGACTGCTTCGGTTTGGCTCTGGTGTTGATTGTCATTCTTTATGCTATCGAGGTGAGCGCTGCAAGTGGATGCAGCGTGGGCCGGCTCTATTTCACTTCAAAGGGAAGGGTAACCTTCCTCTTTTGTTTTCCTTTTACTACGGTGACGGCAACTTTCCACTCACCCCTCATGCTCAAGTTTAGGGTCGCCTCGTAGACATCGCCGACTGGTTTGGCGGTTGTCGCATAAGTCATCATCGGAGGTTTACCGGGAAACGAGGGCATGAAATAGTCTACTTTCACCTGCACGCCTCCGACCGGTCGTGATGCCTTGTCGGTAATCGCTATCTCGACCCGGTTCTCCCCCTCGACCGGGTGAGTCTGGGTAAAAGTGACGGCCACCTTATAATCTCCCGATTTCCCGGACAGTTGATACCCCTGAATTGCGCAAATGGCTGCGGCCGCCACGAACAGAGTAAGGAAAAACGTCAGGGCAGGCAACGCCCGGCTTGCGCGAAACAAGGTCGGTAACCGGCAAAGGTCCATGCGTATCACCTCAAAGATGAAAGTAATCATCAGGTTGACGAGGCGCAACCTGAGCGTTTATGCTCGGTTTGCTCACAAATAATATCGCTTTGTCACACGTTTAACAGACGAGCATCTTGCAGCCGTGGGAAACTTAATTGTTCACCTCAAAACCCGCCGGTCCCGTAACAAGTTTTACGGATGAGGCGACCGGGATTGGGGGCCGGTATCCACCCGGGAGGGAGACGCCTCCTCCCTCCCCTTTTAATTTTGGACTCTGGGTGAAAGAGAGCAACGCGCAGAAGGGGCGTACCGGCCCGCGCGCCGATGCGAGGAGCACCATGAAGAGAATCCTGTTTTCCGTCATACCCCATCCGTTACCTCACCCTCTAAAGTCCGTTTAACGGACAGAGACGAACAAGACGTGAGAATCTTGGGTCTTCATAATGTTTTGTCCCGGCAACGCCTTGTCGTCTCGGGCGGTCTCTTCGGTTTATCTGAAAAAACGGAGAGCATGTAGCCGAAGTGTGGATATCATCGCGCCGGAACAGGTGGCCGTGAGGTGACCGCACCAGACAACCGAATTTGCATCACGGTCTTAATAATGACCTACGCTTTCAATATTATAGGCGGTAACATTGAAAAGAAGGTGATAAGGCTATGGTGAAGAGTAGGCAGGTGGATGCCACAACCGGGCAAATCGTTCTTCCTGGCATTATCGGCGAACGCGTCGACGGCTAAGAACTCAAAACCGGTAAGAAGGCTATCACAAAACCTTCTCGACGGGCCGTGCGGGGTGAGGGTGTCAAAGGCGCCCTGATGAGCCCAATGGGACCAGACCACCCATCAATTCCCTTTTGATGCCTGATTGTCCCCCAGCCCCGCCTGCCTGGGAGGTATCCGCACCTCTGTCACTTCCATGTAGATGCCCGATTGCCGGACCACCGAAGGCACCGCCTGGATCCTGAAGGCCTCGATCAGCCTGGTGCTCGCATAGAATACCGGACGCTTTAGAGACCTGGAGAGATCGCTGTAGGAGCCGTCCGTCAGAAGAAGGGTCACCCGGGCGTCCTTGGCGTAGGATGATTCCTCGAACCAGCGGACGTCCTCCGGCCGTTTCCCATTGAGGATGATGAGGGTCGTGGGGTAGGCCACATAGCTGAGAGGGTTGAACGTATACCCCGCAGGATATATGATGTTCCCCTTATCGTCTTTGATGTCCCTTTCGAGAGTGTAGGCCATGTCCACAAAGAACGTGCGATCCTTCCCGGCCGGACCTATCGCCTTCATCTCCTTCACGTCTTCTGGGGTGAAGTTCCTCGCCTTTTTCACAAGGGCGTTCCTGTCCACCGCCTTCGAGAAATCGACCGACTTCGCCTTATCCTCCAACTCCTTGAGGGCGTCCTTCTCCACTATGTCGTACACCGTGCCGAAGGTGCCGACGTCCCTGGCCACGGCCATGGACGTCATGAGCAGGCAGAGAACTACCGCGGCGAGGATGCAACGCACCGCAGGCTCCTTGGCCGTCATTTTGACCGCCCTGACGGCAAGGAAGACAAGACCACGAGCGCCACGGACGCGAGAATGTGCGAGACAACGATTTTCAAACGAATCACCCCCTACGGCTGTTGTTGGATGCTGTTGTAGTAGCTGTTTATCTTATCGGACACGTTTTGTTGAATGGCAGACTGAACCTGAGTCGTAATGTCCCCAAGGTACTCGGACAAGTCCATTTTTGAGAAGTCGAGCATCTGGAACTCCGTCGACGTGAATCCCCGGCAGTCCCCGTTGGCGGGGCCGTCGCCTGAAGCGACGCCCCACGGGTTCGGATTGAAGGACTTGAGCTGGGGCCGGCCCTGCTCCTGTATGATGCGGGCAAGCTTCGAGTTGAAGCAGCAGAACGTCTCAGCCTTCTGAACGCATCCGACCAGGGGCCACTTCTTCTTGCAATACGAATTTATATAGTGACACATCCCCGAGTTGTTGAGCATGGCCGTCTCGACGTCGTCCTGGTCGCAACTCCCGGACAGGAGAAAATCTTCGACAAGGTACATGGCCGCCGCGATAGCGAGCGTCGTGGGGTTGAGGAAGGCCGCCTCCGCGTAAGTCGTAAGCCCGTCCATGATGCTTCCCGTCTCTCCCACGGTCGTCAGGGCGCCCTGCACTGCCGGGGTGAACGAAGAAACGTCGACAGTTGCGCCGCTGACGATCATGTTTCCATAGTAGGCAATCTGCCCCATATGATAGACGTTGGTTATGGTACTCACCGCTGTACCGACCGAGGCGACGCTTCCCACGTCATCTGCAAGAGGTGCGTCACCCGACAGGCAGCAGCTCTTCCAGCCCGTCCCCTGTCCGGACGTCCTGCACTCCATGCTCCGTCCGGAGAATATATAGAGTGAGCCGAGGCA
>PLSJ01000123.1 GCA_003165115.1 Syntrophaceae bacterium
TTCTTGCAGCAGGGTCATTTATTATGTGGCGGATGAGTTTGGCCTTCGCCGTGACCGCGGGAAAGCCGATGGCGACCAAGTTTTCCTTGATAAAGAGGCGGCTTTGTGTCAAGAATTAATGCATACCGGTTTTGGACGCCGCCGATCCCTTTTGTGGATGTCGAGCAGGCGTTCTTTTTCATTTCATGGAGGGACTATGCGTGTCGTCACAACCGTCTCGATGATCCTCTTCGCTCTGGCCTTTTTCTGTTCGGCGGCTGTGCCGGCCGATATGGCGGGCGAAAAGAGGAACACGCGGGTGGTGACGGCCGATGCGGTCTGGAATGCCGATAAACAGACGGTGCTGGCGGCAAAGCAGAGATGCGCCGACACCGGCGGCAGGGAGCTGGAAGAGTGCTTCGCGGACGTTATGCTGGGCTTCGGGGCGTCGCCGGAGGCGGCCGCGTTCACGAGGTCTTTCGGGGGCGGGGCGTTCGTGCGCAGGTTCCGGGAAACGGGGCGCATCGATATCGCCCGGATCGTCTACCCCTTCAGGGCGAACGAGAACCTGGGGATCCTGCTGGTGAACGGGGACCCTCCGATCGTTGACGTGGACGATATCGCGCTCCTGCCGAAGGAGGCCATGGAACAGGACAAGACATATGCGGCCATCAGGAAGAGTTACCCGAGGGTAACCATGTGGCCGGGAGACAGGTCGGCAAAACTCGCACTTACCGTCGAAACGCTGCCGAGCGGGGGCCAGGCTTTTATCCTACCGTATACCTTGCGCAATTTTTGCCACGCCTGCGAGGTCCTGGGCACCGCTTTCTTCTCCTTCGATTTCGATAAGGGGGGGAAACTGGTGGGGATCCGTTTCCTCCGGGTCGATCTGCCGCCAAAAAAGCTCCCGAAAAATGAGGCGCGGAAGGAGAGCGAGCAGATCAGTTTCGTGGTAATGGCGGAGGAGGGAAAGGAATTCACCGTAAGGCTCAACTCGAACAGGACCACCGGCTACCAATGGCGGCCCATGGGCCCTCTCGACGAACATATCGTCAGGACCGTAAGATGCGAGTACGTGCCCTTAGAAGCTACATTGCTGGGTGGCGGGGGAGAGGAAGTATGGACCTTCCTTGCGGCCGGCAGGGGAAACACCGACATTACGATGGAATACGTCCGTCCGTGGGAGAAGGCGCATTCCCCGGTGAAGACGGCGACGATCAAGGTCTCCGTCCGCCCGGCGTCGAGCCGGTAACCGGGCGCGACCACACCCCGACTTCCCGCCTCGACCGGTGCCCGCGCATGAGAAAGTCGTGACATCCCGGTTATTTCCGCTTACATTTTAAATACAGGCAAAATACAGGACCCTTCAGGGCCCTGCGCATGCGATGATTGCTCGGGATCGAATCGAGGCGCGTTTCACGGGTGTTTTCCTTATGGCGAAACAGAGTGCGGGGTTGCTCATGTACCGGCGCAGGCAGGGCGTGGCCCAGGTGTTGCTGGTCCATCCGGGCGGACCCTACTGGGCGAAGAAAGACAGGGGCGCATGGACGATCCCGAAGGGCGAGATAGAACAGGGTGAAGGGGCCCTCGCGGCCGCCACCCGGGAGTTCGAGGAGGAAACGGGGTTCCACCCGGAAGGCGATTTCCGTCCGTTGAATCCCGTTTCCCTGAAGAGCCGCAAGACCGTTTACGCGTGGACGTTCGAGGGCGACTGCAACCCCTGCGCCCTGAAAAGCATCAGCTTCCTGATGGAATGGCCTCCCCATTTGGGCAAAGAGCAGGAGTTTCCCGAAGTGGACAGGGCCGAATGGTTTGGCCTGGAGGAGGCAAAGGAAAAGATTCAGGCCGGCCAGATGGGATTCATCGAACAGTTCGAACGAATCATCTCGGAGGAAGAGAAGGGCGCGTGACGGGTGCGCCTATTTCATCTTTTTCCCGAGTGTCTCGTTCCAGGCGTCGAGCTGGTCTTTATGGTCTTCGGCCAGCTTCGAATAGTCGCCCTCCACGGTAACCGACTCGATTTTATCGCCGCCGGCGATGCTGTTGACGACCTTCTGGTCCTGTTCGTCCACCACCTGGCCGAAGATCGTATGTTTGTCGTCGAGCCACGGTGTGGCAACGTGGGTGATAAAGAATTGGCTTCCACTCGTGCCGGGGCCCGCGTTGGCCATCGAAAGCATGCCGGGCTTGCTGTGGCGCAGGTCGCGCGAAAACTCGTCCTTGAAGCGATAACCCGGTCCGCCCCTCCCGTCGCCCTGCGGACATCCTCCCTGGATCATGAAATCGGGTATGACCCTGTGAAAGATGAGGCCGTCATAGAAGCCCCTCTTCGAGAGGTTGACGAAGTTGAGGACGGTCAAGGGGGCCTTATCGGGAAACAGATTCAGCCTTATATCGCCTTTCGCGGTGTGGATCGTTGCCTTCAAGGGAGCGTAACTCATTTTTTGATTTCCTTTCTGTATGTAGTTTTCGGCACCGGCAGGTGCCGCGCCGAGGATGAGGGCCGCGTCGAATAACGCGCAGGCCAGACTTCTTATCATCGCACTGCATCCTATCTTCATCTTCCATCCCTTCGGTCGTCCGGAAAGCCCTTTGCCACAGGCCGGCGGCACTCTCAGAAGCTTAAAGCCTTTGG
>PLSJ01000114.1 GCA_003165115.1 Syntrophaceae bacterium
CGGTAGACAGGTTCGCCACCGTCATGATCGGTGCGTTGGTATCGTTCCAGAAGGCCCCCTGTGCCCCGGCCAGCTCGATCACGTGCCCGGCGATGGGTGAATGCAAGGTGTACCGGCGGCCGTCACAGCTTCCAAGCTCGGTCCCCAGGAGCGACAGCCGCGCCTTCGTGCGCTCCGATTCGCTCGCCGCCTGGGCGTAATCGCTTTCTGCCTGCTCCAGGTCCTTGCGCGGCGAGATGCCCGCGTCGTGAAGCTCCTTCTGGCGGTCCAGGTTATGCCTGGCGAGATTGAGAGCCGCCCGCGCCTTCCCCGCGTCGCTGTAGCTCTGGGCGAGATCGGCGGAGTCGAGGGTGAACAGGGCATCACCCTTTCTGACCGCGTCCCCCAGGCCCTTGTAGACCTGAATGATGCGTCCGGACACGGGCGGGGCGACCTTGATGAGCCTGGCGGGGTCGGCCTCCACCACGGCCGGCACCACGATGGGGGGCTCGACGCTCTCTTCGACGCAGGCTTCGACCCGCAGGGACTGGCGCAGGGACGAGGCGTCGGGAACGCGGACGCAGCCGGCCTCCCGAAGGAGAGGGGCACCCGCCTGCGTCGAGGCGCTGGCTTCCGTATGGGCCGAGCTGTTGCATCCCGCGATCCACATGACAGCGAGAGCGAGTAGTATCCATTCTTTGTGAAAAAGGCGGTTCACTGCGTATCTCCTTATCCTCCAGGTCTTTTCAGCCGGAAGGCTTCTGTGGTGGCGCTCCTTCCCTTATCACGAAGGGCGGATTGTCACCTTAGTGAGACGGTGCGTGAGGGCTTAAAGGGAAGCCGGGGAAAGGGGAGGTCCCCTGTACGATATGGCCGGGAAAGGGATGGAGCCGTGGAACCGGCACATCTCCTCGGCCAGACGCACGTACTGCCGGTCGCAATAGACGTCGCCCGTCACGTGGGCCTGTCCGACGGCGGAGAAGAGCGACATGCCCATGAAGCAGATCGGGCACGTCTTGCTCGGAAGGGCGCCATGCGGATCGAAGGCGACCATCACGACGGCAAAGAAGAGATAGACGGAGAAAAGGAGTAAGAGTCGCTTATGGATGGGCCTCAGCCTGAGCATTTTCCTGTTCCGTCCTGGTTGTTAATGAGACTTTGTCTCATATACTTCTATAAGATAGCTTAAATAAACCGTTATGTCCAGACAAAACTTAGCATAAAAACCGGCCGCGTAAAAGAGAACCGGAAGGTCATAGAAGGGAAGGAAGGTTTTTACGGGTGGCCAACGCTCTTCGACGAATGTGTCGACTTCGCTCTAAGGCACGCGCGTCCGCTCCAGGTTTCCTCTATCCCACCTTCCCTTTTCCGCGGCTGCGACATAGGTGCTCTGCAGGAAAGCAAGGAGGGCGGCGTCCTGGTCATCGGCCGTGCGGACCTTTTCGTAGGGCAGGATATATTCGCCCATCTCCTTCGAATAGAAGGCTTGTTCCGGGCTCACGCGACAGGTCCCGAAGCCTTCCGGCTCGGGATAGGCATAGGAGTAGTAGGCGGGTTCCGCGATGGCACCGCCCCCCGGCCAGAACCCGCAACTGCTGACCTCGTGCGAGTAGGCTTCGAGCACGATGAAATGCGCCACGTTCGGGACCGGGGCATGCGCGGGGGCCGGGCGGCCGGAGAAGCGGGTGACCGCCATATCGAAGCCGCCCCAGAAGAAATGGACAGGGCTGCACTTGCCGGTGAAACCGGAGCGAAAGATCTGGAATACCCGCTCGGACTGCACGAGAATGCGCCAGAAGCGCGCCGCATATTCAGGGTCGTAGGCGGCGTGCGTGCGGTCCTTTTCAAAAGGGATGCTGCTCTCGCATTCCACCGGATGCGTCCAGATGCGCACGTCGATCCCGACCGCATGGAGGATATCCATGAACCCGTGGTAGAAGTCGGCGACAGAGATCGCCGCAAGCGGCATGGTCCTGCTCTCGTCCTTTTCCCCACACCTCTCGACGCCGAGCAGGTGGCGCACGAAGTCGAACCGTATCTCAAAGCCGCCCTTGCCATAGGGGATGAGAGACGTGGTGAGCCCCGAGGGTGTGATATAAAGAGGCACGTTCCACCAGTGGTTTATCAGGGGCGCCTGTCTCAGCCTGACCTTCCCCACGATCTGCGTCCACAATTGCAGCGTCCGATAGGTCTCGATCCACGCATCCAGGGGCAAGGCGGGCCAGTTCTCGAATTCACGGGTCATAGGAAACCTCCTTAACTCATACGTAAGCATCGGCTCCACGACAGGCAAGGGCGGACGCGGGCGCATCCGCGCCCGCATGCGACAAACCTATGGAATCCGGTGAGAAAGCGTATTATCTTTTGGTAGGTTTATCGACGTGAAATCCAAAAGGGCGAAAGGTAGGGCGCATGGGTGATACATCTCGCAGGCCGGCGCGGATAGCCGAGGAAGTCATGAAAGGTGACGAGAGAAGCGCCGCGCGCCTTATCTCACTCATAGAGCGGGAAGACCCGGAAGGGTACCGGGCTTTGTCGGACCTGTGGCCTCCGGCGCACAGCGCCCACGTGATAGGGGTCACGGGCACCGCGGGAGCGGGGAAGAGCACCCTCATCAACGCGCTGGCCAATCGTCTGCTCAAAGAGGACAAGAAGGTCGGCATAGTCGCGATCGACCCGAGCTGTTCCGTAGGCGAGGGGTCTTTGCTCGGGGACCGTCTCAGGATGAAGGAGGCGGAAAGATCGGACGCCGTGTTCATCCGGTCGATGGCCCAGCGGAAGTACCCCGGCGGCGTCTGCAGGGCCGCGACGGGCGCGGTCTGCGTGCTGGAAAGCATGGGGAAAGATTTCGTGATGATCGAGAGCATCGGGGCCGGCCAATCGGACAAGGAGCTTTTTTACCTGGCCGATACCATCGTCACCGTGTTTACCCCGGAATTCGGCGACGAGATCCAGCTTATGAAGGCGGGGCTCCTCGAAATAGGGGACATAATAGTGGTGAACAAGAGCGACAAGCAGGGGGCGGATGACGTCAGGCGCGCGATAGAGGCATACGTGCCCGAGGCAAAAGAAAAGGGATGGAAGGCGCCGGTATTGTTGCTGCAAGCCGACAGGGGCGCGGGCATAGACGAGCTTGCCCGCTCCGTCGCCGCCCACGGGGAATTTACCCAACACGACAAGACGGTCAAAAGAGGCGAGAAGCACGCCCATTTTGCCCTGACCCTCCTGAAAGAGGAGGTCTGGAAGCGTTTTTCGGAGCAGTCCTCGCGGACGTCTTTAGGCGGTGCCCTGGAAGAGGTAAGGCACGGCCGGCTCGATCCCTACAGCGCGGTGGGGCAGATAGGGGCGGAGTTCGAGCATATCATGCGATCGGGAAGTGTGCCGGGACGAGTGAGAAGCGACGAGTGACGATGCCTTTGGAGGAGGACCCATGAGCAAGGAGTCCGTGCTGAATGACAAGAGGATTTTGGTTGTCGACGACGAGCAGGATATCCTGGACGTCGTGAAGGAGGAGATCATGGCGGCGGCCCCGCGCTGCATCGTGGATACGGCAGGCACGTATCACGAGGCGTCCATGCTCCTCGTCACCTGGACCTACGATCTGGCGATACTCGACATCACGGGCGTAAGGGGCTTTGACCTCCTCAGGACCGCCGTGGAACGCCCGTACCCGGTACCGGTCGTCATGCTTACCGGTCGCGCCCTGTCTCCGGAGGCGCTCAAGACGTCGATATCGAGAGGCGCCCGTGCGTACCTGCCAAAGAAGCACCTGGGCGCGGTGGTCCCTTTCCTCGAAGACGTGCTGACCGACGAGTACGGTCCTGTCTGGAGGCGCATCCTGACGCAATTCGAGGGTTTCTTTCACGAGGGCTGGGGGCCGTACTGGAGGAAGACCGACGAAAAATTCTGGAACGAGTTCGAGAAGAAGATAGACGCCGGTGGAAACAAGTAAAGACGGACCTGTGAATTCGGACCGTCGTGCCCTTGACAAGAAAAGGGAGGGATACTACGTACTAAGCACAGCCGACCGACCGTGAAGGAGGTACTTGTTTATGCCGCGCGAAAAGAGCACGGAAGACCTTCCCGAAGGCGCCGAGAACGTTTTACCCACGCATGCAAGGGAAATCTACAGAGAGGCCCACAACCACGCCCTCGAGGAGTACAGGGACCCGGAAAAGCGCTGGGGCAGGGAATCTCTCGAAGAGACAGCCCATAAAGTCGCGTGGGCGGCGGTCAAGAAAGCATATGAAAAGGACGAGAAGTCCGGCAGATGGCGGATGAAGGAAAAGAAAGCCGGTTGAAGAAACGCGTCCGCCGGCGGGGACCGCACGGCTGGGTGGAATTTCAATCCCCCGCCTTCGAAGGGACGCTGTGGATTTTGATATAGTCATCGCCACCCGCAACAGACAGGATGCCCTGCGGTTGTGCCTTCCTCTCATGCCGGCCCGGACGCGCATGGCCCCGCCGGGGCTCATCATCGTCGACTCAAGCGACGACCACGGAGCGGTCAGGAAGACCGTGGAGCGCATCGCGCGGGATGCGGCCGGCCCGGTGTCTCGACGTGATAGAGTCGGCCGCCGGCTCCTCCACCCAGCGCAACGCGGGGTTGGCGCGCGTTGCCTCGCCTGTCGTCTTCTTTCCCGACGACGATGCCCTCTGGTTCCCCGGTTTTTCCAGCGCCGTCATGCGTATCTACGAGCGGGATACAGACGGGCTGATCGGAGGGGTGGGCGGCGACGAGTCCCCGTTTCCGCCCACCCGGCGTGCTCGACGGCCTTCGCGCCTTCCTACCGTATGGAGCTGCGGGACCGGCTCCAGTTGATGCTCGGCCAAACGCCCTTTTTTCTTGATTATCACGGAAGAAGCCTTTATTGTAAGAGTTCGAAAAGGTGGCCCGAAGAGAAGCGGGCCGGTGGCAACGACGCTGCACGAGCGGGGGTATGCGATGTCTTTAAAGACGGACGAGGGGTTTCTCACGAGGAGCGGACTCCGTGACGCGGTCATCCTCCTCAGCGCCTTTTCCGCCGTCTTCTGCACCGTCACGAAGGCCGAGACCGGCGTTGCCTTTTTCCTGCTTCTTCTCGGCAGCTTCGTCCATTTTCTGTCAAAGGGCGTGCTGATACGCAACGAGGTCCTTTGCACGGAAGGGATTTACCGCATCATACGCCATCCGTATTACCTGGCCAATTTTCTTATCGATTCCAGTTTCTGCGTATTGAGCGGCAACCACTATCTGGTGCTCCTGTACCCCTTCCTCTTCTTCTGGAGCTACGGGCCGACGCTCCGGAAGGAAGAGGGGACCCTTACCGAAAAACATGGAGACCCTTCGGTGGCCTATCTCCTCGGCACGCCGCCCGTTTTCCCCGACCGCCGCTCCATCCGGCAGGTGGGCCGCCTCTTTGCCGGTTTCGCACTCACCCGCATAAGCGGCAAGGAGGTGGCGAGGAATACCAGGTTCTACGCCATGGCGCTGCTGATCCTGGCCTTTCATCGCGTCGGCGGCAAAATAAGAAACCTCGACATCCTTTCCGACCGGGACACGCTCCTGCTCCTTGCCGCCGCCCTTTTCCTCTACGGGCTGAGTTTCACTATCCTGAAACTTCGAAAGAGAACGACCGAAAAACAGTGAGGCGGGTTGCCGAAAAGCCCTGATAAGGCCTCACGGACGGGGAGATGCTTCCGCCCGTGAGGCGGAAATCGGTACTATATTTCCTGAAGGATGTCCCCCGAAAAACCCGTCTCTTCCTCCCTGACGCTCTTGTGCCGGATTATCGCCTGCATCCTTCTGGCCGCCATCCTTGTCTGCATTTTTTACATGTCTGCATTTTTTACTGGTACTATGAGGGGGAATGGCGGGAGTTGTTCTTCCGCTTCAAGTATTTTTACAGCTTCAAGCGGCTGAGGGATTTTATCCTTTCCTTCGGTGCTTACTCGGCGGTCGTTTTTGTCCTCCTCCAGGCCCTTCAGGTGGTCTTTGCCCCCATACCCGGCGAGATCACGGGTTTTGTCGGCGGGTATCTTTACGGGAAGTTTGCGGGCACGACGCTCTCCCTCGTCGGCCTGGCCGCGGGGTCCGTTTTTGCCTTTGAGATAACCAGGTTCTTTGGAGTGCGTCTGGTGAGCAGGATGGTGAAGCAGGACGTCATGGAACGTTTCGATGCATTCGTGACGGACCGCGGTCTGCGCATCGCGTTTCTCCTCTTCCTCATACCGGGTTTTCCAAAGGATTCACTCTGCTATCTCCTTGGCCTGACCCACGTGGGCCGCCTCGATTTTCTCCTCATGAACATATGCGGAAGACTGCCGGGCACGGTTATACTCGCCATGGAAGGCGACGCGGTAAGGGCCGGCAGATACCATGCCTTCTTCGAGATCCTCGCAGGGAGCGTAGCCTTGACCCTTCTCCTCTACTTGTTCAGGTTCTCCGTGATACACTCCCTGAGCTGGACGATTGAGAAGATTTGGAAGAAATACCGCCGGGGACGCGGCGAAAGGGTCTCCTGAGCAGCCGATCCGGTATCACAAGGTGAGGTCTATCTGTCCCTTGAGCACCTGGTCTATCCAGCCAAGCTCCGCCTGGCGCTTCTCCTTCGGATCGACCATCAGATGGACGCGGAGATGAGACACCGATAAACCTTTCCAGCTTTTCTCGTACTCGTGATAATACTTCGCGAAATGCTCCCAAAACCGGGGGACGATGACGGTGTTGATCCGCACGTAATCCCGCAGCTCCAGGGCCTGAAGGTATTCGATGCGGAACCGGCGCAGGAGGTCTGCCTCGGAAATGTTTTCGGGGGCGTCCATGGGTACTCCTTCAAGAATCTGTTCTCACATGATAAGACAAATGGGTCGGAAAAGCTACCCCATCCGGCTCTTGCCTTTTCCACGTGCTCTCTTCTTGTATGGTCGGCCGGGGCCAACGGCATGCCCGGAAGTCGTGATCTTTGGCGCGCTCTTCGCCCTGTGACGCTCCGGCGTACATTGAGTACGCCTGCGGTCTACAGTGCTCAGATCGCATCCAAACCTCGCGATTCCGAACATGCCGTCGTCCACCCGATCCGGCATCGTAAGGACTATTGTTTTGACGATGCCGGAATTTTAAGGAGCGTAAGAATCGAATTCTCAGGGTTCGGAATGACTCAGTTGCCTTTTCTGCCTCATGTCATTCGGACGAGGATGTATTTTGCTCTGCCGCCGATTGGTCGTCCGGTAGACCGACAAAGAGTAAAGGGATATTTATCCCTGAAGCCCCAGCTTCTCTATGATGAAGTCGGCTAGCTTGCTTATCTCGTCCCTTTGCAGGACGGGCACGGGTGCGTCCATTGGCGCGTCAGTGACGTAGGCGAGGAGGCTCCCGTGTCCCAGGGAGACGGGCGGTTCCGGGTTGCCGACGTTGTACACCTCGATCCTCGGCACGCCTTCCTTCTTGAACCCCTCGGTGATGACAAGGTCCACATCGTGTATGTGGCGGGAGAGCAGCTCGTCGAGACCGATTTCCCTGTCGATGTCCTCGACGAGACCGACCTTTCCCGGCGAGACGACCATGGCGAGCTTTGCCCCCGCCAATTTGTGCCGATAGCTGTCTTTCCCCTCGTGGTCCATATCGAAATCATGGGGGTGGTGCTTTATGGTGGCGACCCGGATGCCGCGCTCCCTGAGGCGCGGGATCAGCCGCTCTATGAGAGTGGTTTTTCCCGTCCCCGATCTGCCGACGAAAGAGAGCACGGGTATCTTCATACCCTCAGCACCCGCACCGGCTCTCCTGCCGCCACCTTCTCCTTCCCTTCCTCCAGCACGATGAATCCGTCGGGCGCGACCGGGTACATCTCCTCGATCCGCTCGGGGCGGGCGCCGATGGACACGGGTATGACCATCGCCTTGTCCGCGGGCTTTTCCACCGGTTTTGCCATGGGCAGGATGTATTCCGTGCGCTGCAAAGGCCGGCCGGCCATCCCCAGGAGCGCCCTCTTGACGAAAAGCTCGTAAAGGCTTTGCACGGCCTTCGGGTTGCCGGGAAGGATGAAGAAAGCCTGAGGGCCTTTCCTGCCGAAGGCCATTGTCTTGCCCGGCAGGATAGGGGGAGAATCGAGGTGAAAGCGGAACCCCAGGCGCCTCACCACCCGTTTGGTCAGGTCCTTTTTCCCCTTCGATGTGCCGCCCGTGAGGATGAACAACCGGGCGTCCGCCGACTCCGTCATGGCGTGCCGGATCTCCTCTTCATCGTCGTCCACGGTATGGAGACTCGTGACGCTGCCGCCGTCCCCCTGGACGAGGCCGGCCAGAAGAAATTTGTTGGAGTCGATGATGCTCCCCTTTTTCAGCTCGCTTCCTGTCGTGATGAGTGCGACCGCCGGTTTTTTGAAGACCCGCAAGGCCCTGTGACCACCCAGGGCCAGCAGGCCCATCGCGGCCGGGCCGACGACATCGCCCCGGTCTATCAACCGCTGCCCCTTTTTCAGCCAGTCTCCGCTTTTCACGGCCTTTCGCTCGTCCGCCCCGGTCTCCACCCTGACGGCGTCCGCTTTCTCACTCACGTGCTCCCTGGCCACGAACCTGGACCCGCGGGGAAAGCGGCCGCCCGTGGGGACAAAGACCGCTTCTCCTTCCTTGAGAGGCAGGGGCGTCAGGCCGTGAGGCTCCAGCGACCCCTTCACCCGGAATTCCGTTCCCGCCCCCCGCACCGCATAACCGTCGAGGGCCGATATATCGAAGGAGGGCATATTGCGGCTCGCGGAAACGGAGCGGGCACCGACGCGCCCCAGGGCGTCGATCAGGGGGATAGTCTCTTCCGGGGCATGCGGAACATGCCCGTCGATGACGTCCAGCATCTCGAAAACGGTCATGCGGGCGCTTCCACGCCGTACTTCTGAAGATAGAGATGGAAGGCGACGACGACGAGCCCGTGGTTTATCGTGCCGGAAGCGATGAGGGACGGAATACGGGCAAGCGGCACGAGCTCGACCTCGATGTCTTCCATGGGATCGAGCGAGAGAGAACGCGTCGCCCGCACGTCTTTCGCAAAGTAGGTGTAGCAGAGGTTGTTGAAAATGGCGGGGTTGGGGTTGACGGCGCCGAGAAGGGTTACGGTGGCGCCCTCGTATCCGGTCTCTTCGGCGAGCTCCCTGGCCGCCGCCTCGGCGGGGTCTGCCTCATCGATGGCCCCGCCCGGTATTTCGAGCGTGATCTCGCGGGAGCCGTGGCGGTATTGTCGTATCATCACCACTTCGCGATTCGTCGTGAGCGGCACGATATTGACCCAGTCCCCGCATTCCAGCGCGTAGAACTCGTTGCTGCGGCGTGTCCGCGGTGAAACGGCCCGCTCGGCCCTCACCCTGAACACCCTGTAGTCTTTATCGATCCTTGAGTTAAGGACGTGCCATTTCTTTACCATAGAATGATCGTGCGAACGGCCCGGTTACTTCTTGATCCGCCATTTCGTTCCCTGCGGAGTGTCGAGGAGGGCGATGCCTTTTTCGAGCAGCCCGTTTCTTATCTCGTCCGCCCGTTGGTAATCCTTGTTTCGGCGCGCCTCGATCCTGCTCTTTATGGCGTCTTCGATGCGTGACTCGTCGAGCCCCACCGCGACGAGATGGCGGCGCGCGTCGTCCCGCGTAAAGCTCTCCACGTCCTGCGTCAGGAGCCCCAGCAGGTGCGCGAGCGAGAGCAGAAGGTCCCGCCCTTTGGCGACAAACGGCAGGTTCGCCCCCTCCCCCTCGTCCATCATGCGGTTGATCGCGGTGGCGAGGTCGAAGACGGAGGAGAGCGCGAGGGCCGTATTAAAGTCGTCGTCCATGGCCGCATGGAACCTTTGCTCGAGGCCGTCAAGCTCCGCGTTGGCTTCCTGCGGCGCGTCGTCGATCCCCTTTGCCCCGGAAACCCGCTCCAGCGTCGCGTAAAGCCTGCGCAGCGCGCTGTCCGCGCTCTCCACGCTGCTTTCCGCGTAATCGACGGGGTTGCGGTAGTGCGCCGAAAGGAAGAAGAGGCGCAGGACGTCGGGATGGTAGACTTTCAGGAAGTCTTTGATGAGCAGGATATTGCCGAGCGATTTCGACATCTTCTCGCGGTCCATCGTGACGAAGCCGTTATGGACCCAATAATTGACGAACTTTCGTCCCGTGGCGCACTCGGCCTGCGCCCGCTCGTTCTCGTGGTGAGGGAAGAGCAGGTCTTTGCCCCCGCCGTGCATGTCGAAGGGGCAGCCGAGGTACTTGATGCTCATGGTCGAGCACTCTATGTGCCAGCCGGGTCTCCCCTTCCCGAAGGGGCTGTCCCAGGCGGGCTCGCCGGGCTTCGACTCTTTCCAGAGGGCGAAGTCGAGAGGGTCTTTCTTCCGTTCGTCGACGTCTATGCGCGCCCCGGCCACCATCTCTTCGAGAGTCCTGCCGGAGAGCGCCCCGTAGCCCTTGTCCTTGCCGACGGAGAAGTAGACGCTGCCGCCTGCCTGGTAGGCAAACCCTTTCTTGACCAGGTCCTCGATGAGGGCGATCATGTCCCCGATATGCTCGGTAGCCCTCGGCTCGTGGGTGGGCGGGAGGATACCGAGGGCGGCCATGTCCGCGCCGAAGGAATCGATGTAGGCGTCGGCGACCTCTTTCCAGCCCCGCTTCTCGGCGTTGGCCCTGTTGATGATCTTGTCGTCGATATCGGTGAAATTCCTGACATAGGTGACGTCGTAGCCGGAGGCCCGCAGGTACCGGGAGATGACGTCGAAAACTATGGCGCTGCGGGCGTGGCCGATGTGAGAGTCGCTGTAGGCGGTGACGCCGCACACGTAGAGGCGGACCTTGCCTTCCGTCACCGGGGTGAACGTCTCTTTTTCATGGGTCAGGGAGTTATAAATCCTCAAAGCCATTACTTCATATTTAATCATAGCAGGGGTCGCCTGTCAAAGATTCTCGCGGGAATTGCCGCGCACAAAGCACTAGTTCCCGCTAACTTTTT
>PLSJ01000220.1 GCA_003165115.1 Syntrophaceae bacterium
TTTCGCGCATGCCTCTCCTTCGGCCTCCGCCGTCAGCAGGTTGAGGTCGTCCGCGATCAGGCGCCTTTGCAGCAGCCGGTCTTTCGGACCCACCACGAGCAGGTTCTCTTCCGCCCTCAACTCTATCACATAAAGGGCTTCCTTGTAGGGAATATCGATCCCCCTGCGCTGCCCGACCGTGTAAAGATGCACCCCTTCGTGGTATCCCACACGGGTGCCATCCGCCGTGATAACCGGCCCTCTCTTCGGAGGAATGAACTGCCCGATAAACTTACGGTAATCATTGCCGGGTATGAAACAGATATCCTGGCTTTCCCGTATCTCCTCCCCCTCGCCCGCGCTTGCGGCAAATTCCGTGCGCACCGTCTCTTTCGTGTACGACCCGAGGGGAAAAGCGAGGCGGGGCAGATCGGCCGGCGGGACCGGGTAGAGGAAGTAAGATTGGTCCTTTGTCCTGTCCTTCCCCTTCTTCAGGACAGGCCCCCACGGCGTCTCTTCCAGACGCGCATAATGGCCCGTCGCCACCCTGTCGGCGCCCATGGCCAGCGCCTTTTGGACGAAGGACCCGAATTTTATGTGCCTGTTGCAGAGCACGCAGGGGTTCGGCGTCCTCCCCTTTCCGTACTCGTCCACAAATCTCCGGATCACGTGGTGCTCGAATTCTTCCTGCATGTTGATGACGTAATGCGGGATAGAGAGCCGGTCCGCCATGCGCCTCGCCCTGTGCATGCTTATCGCCGAGCAGCATACCTTGGGGTTGGATTCGCTTCTGAGGGCGCGGGGCAGCAGGTCAAAGGTGAAACCGACCGTTTTGTATCCCTGCTTTTTCAGCAGATAAGCCGAATACGCACTGTCCATGCCGCCGCTCATAGCGACGAAGACCGTTTCCACGCGATGAATATAGCATGCGGTGAATCAAATTGAAAGTGAGCGAAATATATAGTATTATGAGTATAGTCTTAAAGGAGGATCAATCAACATGCGCAAAAAGATAAAACTCTCCGCAGGCCTCCTCCTGGCAGTCATTTTTCTGCTGGGCTTTCTGGCCGGGGCGCAGGGGAACAAGATCGTCAAGAACGCCGAGGGAGAAGAGGCATACCAATACCTGAAGACCTACTCCGATGTGCTCGATATAGTGAAGAAAAACTATGTCGACCAGGTCAAGGACCGTGATCTGATCTACTCGGGCATTAAGGGAATGGTCGAATCTCTCGACCCTCACTCGTCTTTTCTGACTCCCGATATGTATAAGGACATGCAGACGGAGACGAAAGGCGAGTTTGGCGGCATAGGCATAGAGGTCACCATAAAGGACGGAATACCGACGGTCATCACGGCGATAGAGGATACGCCCGCTTTCAAGGCCGGATTGAAGCCTGCCGACCTGCTCGTCAAGATCGACAACAAGCCCACGAAGAATATGAGCCTCGTCGATGTGGTAAAGCTTATAAGAGGGCAGAAAGGCAAGCCCGTTACCCTCTCCGTGATGAGGGAAGGCTTCAGTTTCCCCAAGGATTTTCAGGTCCTCCGCGATATCATCCAGGTAAAGAGCGTGAAGTACAGGATGCTCGACGATAAGTACGGATATATCCACATAACCCAATTCCAGGAAAAGACGGGAAAGGACCTCGACACGGCGGTCAAGGAGCTGCAGAAATCGGCCAAAGGCGGCCTCAAGGGTATACTTCTCGATCTGAGAAACAACCCGGGGGGACTTCTCGACCAGGCAGTCGAGGTATCCGACAAGTTCATCTCCGACGGCCTGATCACCTACATTGAAGGAAGGAAACCCGACGAGAAAGTGACCTTCACCTCGCACAAAAAGAATGATTATACGGGTCCCCTGGTGGTCCTCGTAAACGAGGGCAGCGCGAGCGGCTCCGAGATCGTGGCAGGGGCCCTGCAGGATACCAAGAGGGCGATCATTGTCGGGACGAAGACGTTCGGCAAAGGATCGGTCCAGACCATTATCCCTCTGGCCGACGGCTCCGCCGTACGGCTCACCACGGCAAAGTACTACACGCCCTCCGGCCGTTCGATCCAGGCGGACGGCATCAATCCCGACATAGTGGTCGAAAACGATTTTACCAGAACGAAAGGCGAAAAATATACGCCCATAAAAGAGAAAGACCTCGACAAACACCTCGAAGGCACGAAGAAGCCGGAGGAAAAGAGCGAAAAACCGCCGGAGGAAAAGAAGCTGAACGAAAAGAAACCGGACGAGCCCGCTCCCGGTCTCAATCCGGACCCCACGGTTAAAAACGACGAAAACGACGTTCAGCTCGTCATGGCCCGCCAGATATTGAAGAGCTGGGATGCGCTGAGGGGAAAATAGAGACAGAAGCGAACGTATATAGATCAAAGCAAGTGAAATTAAGAGGAGGCCTTGAGCCTCCTCTTAATTTCCACGGGCAGGCGCTTCAATTTCCCCGACCCATCGACGCACACCATCAGCGTCTCACCTTCCGTAACGACCCGCCCTTCTTTCAGCACCTCGTGACGC
>PLSJ01000004.1 GCA_003165115.1 Syntrophaceae bacterium
TCATGTCCCCTTCTACTTTGACGAGGTTGGCCGTCGATGCCTTTGCCCGCTCCGCCTCCGAAAGGGCGGTACGCGCCGCGAGCTCGGTATCCTGCGCGCACTTGGTGATCTGGTATCCCAGGGCCCGGACCATATCCTTTATCTTGTCGGCATTTTCAGCCGATTCGTTGGCGAGGTTCCTGATGTCTCCCGCGACCACCGAAAAGCCCCGGCCGTGCTCGCCTGCCCTGGCCGCTTCGATGGAGCCGCTCACCGCGAGCATGTTGGTCTGGATCGTTACGTTGATGATGGCCTCGACGATCTTCTCTATCTTCCTCGTTTTCTCATCGAGAAGGCGGATGTTCTCAACCCCTTTCATGTTNNGTGATAAGCTCGTCCACGCCCGTCTTGTTGGTACCGACAAAGCCCGTGATCTCCTTGCTCTGTTCCAGCAGGGCCGTTGCCCTCCCTTCTATCTGCTTTGCAGCCGCACCGAGCCGGTCGACAATCTCTGTCCCGTGGCCGGTCTCTTTTGCCTGGACTTCGGAAGCCGCTTTGATCTGGTCGATGGCACGGGCTACCTGCTGCGACGCGGAGCTCGCCTCCTCAATGGTGGCCGACAGCTCTTCGGCCATCGAAGCTAGCTCCTGGCCTGATTTTTGGCCATCGGTAGCGTTTTTCAGCTCATCGGCCGTCTGGGACAGTTCCTGGGCAGCGGTCGACATCTCGGAGAACGCCTTTGTCTGCTGCTCGGTCCCTTTTCGTGCCTCTTCCCCGCCGGACCCAAGCTCCAGTGCCGCGGACGCGACAGCTTCCGCGACCTTGAGCATATTTCTCGACTCGTCGAGTATGATCTTTGCGGTCTTCTCGATATCGGTTGTCGCGCGCTGAAACTCGTCCATCCTTGTGGCGACGTTGACAAGTTCCGAGGTAATGCTCTTACCGTGCTCCGCTTCATTCTTGGAGAGCGTCCCGACCTCATTGATCTCTGCGGCAACGCCCCTGACCGCGTTCTGGATATCCGCCACCACGTCCTTGATCTCCCTGGCGCNNTCTCCGCGAGGTTCCGCACCTCGTCCGCCACGACCGCAAACCCTCTGCCGTGTTCCCCGGCCCTGGCGGCCTCTATCGCGGCATTGAGCGCCAGAAGATTCGTCTGGTCGGCAATCCTTACCACCGCTTGTACGATATTGCCCACCTCTTCGGACTGCTTTTCCAGCTCGGCGATCAATTTGGCTGTCGCTATTGCTGCCTCTGCAGCAGTGGCTACGCCCTGCACCAAGCCGTCTATGCCCGACGTGGTGTCGCCGATGAGTGCCTTCAGTATATTCACCCTGGAGAGGGTTTCGGTGGCGACCTCGGCACTGGCCACCGCGCTCTTCTCGATCTGGTTGACCGCGGCCCTGGACTCTTCCGAGGCATGGCTCGCCTGCTCGGCCCCGGCGACTATCTGGACCATTGAACGATTCAATTCTTCCGCAGCCCCGCTTCCTTCCTCTACGCCGCTGGCGAGTTGCTCCGTCGCCGTCGCGATACGCTCGGCGAGTTGTTGCTGCTTGGCCAGTGTCCGTGCTTTCGCCTTGTCCTGCGCGACATGACGGGCCTCTTCCCGCCTCTTGGAAAAATCATCGTCCTCGACGCCATTGTTGCCGTTGTGTGTGCCGTTGCTTGGCCTCAATACCGTCGCTGCCTCTGCGAGTTTCTTGCCTGAAAGCCCCCTTCTGCTCACGTCCAGTGCCATATAAAAGTCCTCCTTGATGTTTTCTATCCCGGATTTACCGGCCTGTGTATTCCTTTACAGCAAAAGTGATACCAAGATTCGCAAGAGGAAGAATGCCTTCGATATCAGCATATTGCGTTTTGTGACGTGCCCTTCTGATTCTCAATATGCGAATCTGATGAGACTGCTATTCTCAATGAGAATGAAGAGAGGAAATTGCGCGGACAAGGATCTACCTGTGACTCCGCCGTACGTAAGGCCGGTGGATATATTCCTCACGGGGGGTGTGGACAATGGCATCTATTTTTGGAAGAATGACCCGGGGACAGGCCATGAGATATGCGAAGAGCCTCCAAAAACATTTGACAGACCAGGGAAACTGCTGAGACCCGCGCCGCGCCAACGACAACAACTCATTCCGAAAGAACTGGCGGAACCGAGAAGAGCCGCGCCTCGTCCGAGAGCTCTGACGAGAAGGGCAGCGGACATGAAGCGGTTTCGGTCATAACTCGATGGGGACGGCCACGGAGTAGAACCTTCGGGAATTCAAACGTTTAAGGAATCTGTTCAGAGGGTTACGAGTTTTGCTCTTGATCTCTTAGGCGCTGTCATCCCCGACCTCACTAAGATCAAGCTGCCTCGCGTCGATACATCTGCTCCTCACTATCAGGCCCACTATCAGGATAGTTTACCTGTCCAGTACCTCCCTCACCTTGGCAAGCAGCTTAACTACCGAAATGGGCTTCTGCAAAAAGTCCAAGCTGTCTTTTCGAACTCCTTTTTCTATGACGATATCGCCGGTGTAGCCGCTGACGAAGATGGCTTTGACCCGTGGGTCGGTACGGGAGATCTCGTCAAAGACCACCTTCCCGTTCTTGCCCGGCATGACGACGTCGAGGATGACGAGGCGTATCTCATCCTTGTGCTCGCTGAAAACCCTGATGCCGTCATCTCCATTGGCGGCCTCCAAAGTGATATAGCCCTGGTCCGACAAGATCTTCGTTATGATGTTCCTTACGTCGGCATCATCTTCTATAACGAGGACCAGCTCGGAGCCTCCCCTGGCCTTGAGGTTTGGCCGTGTTGTCTTCCGAACTGTCAGATTGGCAAGGGGAAGGTATATCTCGAACGTGGTGCCCTTGCGGAGCTCGCTTCTGACATCGATGTATCCGCCATGCTGTTTCACTATGCCATAAACACTGGAGAGACCTAACCCCGTTCCCTTGCCTACCTCCTTGGTCGTGAAAAAGGGGTCGAAGATGCGTGCCATCGTTTTTTCGTCCATGCCTGTTCCCGTATCGGATACGGAGAAGAGAGCGTATCTGCCCTGGTTTCCGAATCCGTGAATTTTCTTAAACGTCTCGTCAAGGGCCACCGCTTTTGCCCCGATGGTGAGAGACCCCCCGTTGGGCATTGCATCCCTTGCGTTCGTGGCGAGGTTCATAAGCACCTGGTCTATCTGGGCGACATCGAGCATCGCAACTGCCTTGTCATCGGCAGTCTCCACCCTGAGCTCGACATCCTCGGGAAGGAGCCTCTTTAAGAGCTTTGCCGCACTGGCGACAACGGTCTTCATATCGCACGGTTTGACCTCGATCTGCTGCTTGCGACTGAATGCAAGGAGACTTTGGGTGAGGTCCGCCGCCTTCTCCGATGAGGCCACGATCTGGTCTACGAACTGTCTGAGGTGATCATGTGGGTCGATAGACATCTGTATGATATTAGCGAGACCCATGATGACGGTGAGGATGTTGTTGAAGTCATGAGCGACGCCGCCGGCCAAGGTTCCAACGGCCTCCATCTTCTGGGCCTGCAGGAGTTGGGCTTCTAGGTTCTTGCGCTCGGTGATGTCCTGCGAAACAACCATTACCGCATCGTGCCCCTTATAATTGAAGGGACTGCCCATGACTTCAACATCTATTACGGACCCGTCAAGCCTCACACGCTTTTGTTCCACTAAAGGCGTCTGTTGCGTACCGGCTTTTATCATCTGCACCCAGTCTGCCACCTGCTCCAAGTAGTCAGGATGCACAAAGTCAAAAGCATTTCTTCCGTATAACTCCTCGGGTATTTCCGCGCCAAGCATCTTCGCGAATGACGGATTAGCAAACTCAATGTGCCCTTCAGCGTGAATCAAGACCCCACTCGGAGACAGTTCCACAACTCTGCGGTACCTATCCTCGCTCTCCCTGAGGGCTTCTTCGGTCCTTTTATGCTCAGTAATATCGTAGAGACTGAATTGCATCAACCGTCGCCCCCTTGATTCAAACGACATCAAGTGGACCAGGGCGTCCCAGCATCGGCCATCCGGAAGTCTGTGCAGCCATTCAAAGGTCAAGGAACCTTTGTTGATGGCTTCTTTTATGTAACACAGAGCCTTTTCCCGGGAAGGGGTCCCGTCATATTGCAGGTCAGCCGAGACATCAAGCGGTGTTTTGCCGATTACATCGTCACGCGCATGGTATCCGTAAATTGCAACTGCCGCGGGGTTGCAGTCGAGGTAGAGGTTCGTTTCTGCGTCCATGACAACAATGGCCGTACGGTTGCTTTCAAAAAGTCTCCTGTTGAAGGCCTCGCTTTCACGCAGAGCCTCTTCGACACGCTTGCGTTCCCCGATATCTCTCCATACCGTGTAGATGATCTTTGTTCCATGAATGGGGATGACCGTGTGAGAGACATCCAACCAGATCTCCTCGCCGGTCGCGGTGCGGCGCATCCATTCGAAATGGTTGCTTCCATCCCTTAAAGTTGTCTCCATTAAATCATGAGCTTTCTCGGAGGATAAACGGCCATCAGGCTGTTTATCCGGAGAGACGTCGACAGGGCTCAATCCGATGAGGTCCTTCCTGCTCGAACAATGCAAAANNTCGGCACCCTCGTTACAATCGATAAATTTGCCATCCTGCAATAATAATATGGGATCAACCGATTCTTCGAAAAGTAGTCTGAACTTCTCCTCGCTCTCCCTCAAGGCCGCCTGCACCCTGTCTCGTTCCGACACATCACGCACAAATGCCCACATTCCTTTGGCAACACCGTTCTCATCTTTTAAGAGATGTGTCCTGACCTCGGCCGGGAATATGGTTCCATCTTTCCTGACATATTCTTTCTCGTAAGGGTCGGAATAGCCCCTCGTGAGTACTTGCTCCCGAATGACAGATTCCTCGGGTTCACGCCACTTCTCAAGGGTCACGTCCTCGTATGTCAGGGCACAGATCTCCTCAAAAGAGTAGCCGAGCATGGCACGGAAGGACCCATTCGCTTCCACAATCCTTTTATCCATGCCGACCGATGCGAACCCGTCCGGCATGGTCTCGAACAGGCCCCGGTACCGCTTCTCCGATTCTTTGAGCGCCTCCTCGAATTTCTTGTTTTGAGTGATGTCCCGCATAATGGCTGCTACCCTGTCAATTCCCCCAGAACCTTTTATGGGCAAATAGGCGACGAGCAAATCCCTTTCGCCGAGTTTGGGATAGGTGTATTTCATTTCATATTGGATGGTTTCTCCTAGAAAAGACCTGTCCAGGTGTTGTTTAACGGTCCGCTCAAAAGCGTCTCCGCCGAGGATTTCCGCACATGGTTTTCCTATAAGGTCTTCTTTCCGCATATCCCTATATTTGAGGAACGCTTCGTTTGCGAGCCGATAGCGATAGCTGCGATCTACTACGGCTATCAGATCCTGTGAACCTTCGACAACCTTTTCGTANNTCTTGCTTTGGGTGATGTCCCTGAAATAGGCCAGTGAGATCGTTTCTCCCTGATAAGTGATACCTGCAACAGAAACCTCGACAAAAAAGGTTGTTCCGTCCTTCTTGATCCCTCTGAACTCATACGTAGATGACACGGGGGCGGCCCCGCACTGCCTCGAATGCGCGTATTCGGAGAGCGTGTTCCGATCTTCCGGATGTACCGTGCCTTTCATGCCAACCTTGAGAATTTCTTCCGGGGTCTCGTATCCGAACATCTCCGAAAGCCGCCGATTGACATAAATAGCGTCATTGTCCTTTATGAGCGCCACGCCTTCCGGGGAGCTCTCTATGGCGATCCGATACCGCTCTTCCGACTCCCCGAGCCGCTCTTCGGCCCGCTCGCGCTCGGCAATGTCCTTACGGGTGCCGGCCATACGTAAAGGGCGACCATCCGTTCCCGCCTGTTCTTGTTCCGAGAGCTTCCGGCGCATTTCACCAAGCTCCAGAATGAGCTGTTCTCTCGTCTTGTCCTCGTCCCTTAACTTGTACGATGGAGTCTCATGCCGGCCGACCCTGTTGCCGATTTCAATTCCCGAAAGGGTAGGATTGTCGCTCATGGAGGTCATCAATTTCGACATGGCTTTTCCTGTTCATGGAATTTCTTCAACTTTCTGTACAAAGTGGCCCGGGAGATACCGAGTTCCTCCGCGGCCCTCTTGGTATCACCCTCGCAATTTCGTATGGCCTGTGATACTTTGACTTCTGCCAGGTCATTCAGGTTGAAAGTCGACCGGCTATCTCCCGTTGGGGTCAGCCCCGGGAAGTGTTCAGGAAGAAGCGTTTTCCGTCTCGCCAGCACCGCAGCCCTTTCCAGCACGTTTCGGAGCTCCCTGACATTCCCCGGCCAGGAATAGCTCTTCAGCAGGCGCAGGGCCTGATCCGAGACGCCCACGCATGAAAGGCCCGACGCGATAAGAATCCGGTCGATGAGGCCCTTGATATCCTCCGGTCTTTCCTGTAGCGTGGGCACCACGACGGGAAAGACATTTAACCGAAAGAAGAGGTCGAGGCGGAAATTAGCCTTTGTGATCTCTCCCTGGAGGTTCTTGTTCGTCGCACAGATAAGGCGGAAGTCGCTGTGCCTGGTTCTCGTATCTCCCATACGCCGGTATTGTTTTTCTTCGATCACTTTAAGGAATTGTGCCTGTACCGATGGGTCCATGTCTCCTATCTCGTCGAGAAACAATGTCCCTCCGCTCGCGATCTCGACCAAACCCGAACGGTCCTGATATGCCGAGGTAAAGGCGCCGCGCACGTGTCCGAAAAGCTCGCTCGCAAGAAGCTCTCCCCTTAAGTTGGAACAGTTCACGTCCACGAATGGAGAGTCTTTCCTGCCGCTATGCTCGTGGATCCACCGGGCCACCACCCCTTTTCCGGTACCCGTTTCTCCTTGGAGAAGGACGATAATCTCTTCTTCGGCGGCTATGGAAACCAGTTTAATCAGCCTCTGGATGGCAGGACTCGTCCCGAAATATGGTTCGTCTTTCTTGGCGAGCCGCCGGCTGGCATTACTCCGTTTTCTGAACGTCCCGAGTTCAAGGCTTTTCTTCAGAAAAACGGCAAGCCTTCGCATATCGACGGGTTTCGTCAGGAAATTGTCGGCTCCTTTCTGCATTGCCTCCACAGCGACACTGATATCGTTCGACCCGGTGATAATGATGAGGGGTACGTCCGGGTACCTTGAGCGCGCCTTCTCAATCCAATCCAATCCTTTGCCGTCCGGCAGGCTGAGGTCGAGCAGGATCGCGTCGACATTATTCCCGTCCAGCACATCATCCGCCTTTGCGATGGAACCCGCCGTTGTTACTTCATATCCCGATTTGGTGAGAAATGTTGAGAAGGTGAACTGTATTGCCGGATCATCGTCAACGAGAAGTACAACCGGAGCCATACTCCGACCTCCTACCGAGACTTGTGAATACAGGCGGGAGATCGCTAACCCACGGAGGGCAAAGACACCGCACGTGGCACCATTCGTTCTCTCATCCGTACCCTCTCTCATGCAATCTTCGTTCCAACGAGCTGTTCAAAGAATAGTCACGATGTTCCTCGCCCCGTTCCCGGAGCCCCACGAGCATACGGGAGAAGGCCGGGATATAGTATCAAGCTGGTATTCCAGACGCGCCTTCGCGACTGTGACGGCAGAAAGTGTGGGGGCGGGTCCTACCAATTATCAGGTCTCTTGTTCAGCAGAAGGTGTCAGTTTTTTGACTGGCTTCCGTCGAGTATATCTCTCACTATGGACCTCTGTTTCTCGATTGCCATCCATAATTTTCAATTTATTGGCGCGTCAGCGGGTTGCGGATTTCAGGAAGAATCACGCAAGCGCCGCGGGCGTTGTGGTGTGGACTCCTGATGCGATTGTTGGAGTGAGAGAAAGAAGGGGGCAAGCTGCTTCTTTATGCTGCCATTATGTCTATGAAGCACCCGTCAATCTGAGATATACTATCAGGAAAGAAGAGCGGATGAGGCGCATATGGCTGCAAGCTACGCCGGTCGGGCCTTTGAAGTAGGAGGCAAGAATGATTCCCGACGTTACCCATTTTGAAATTCTGACCGATCACAGGATAAAAGTGACTTTGTCGAACGGGAAGAAAGGCATCTTTGATGTAAAGCCATACCTTGACCGCGGTGTCTTCAAAGAACTGCGCGACTATAGCTACTTCAAACGGGCAAGGATCGAATTTGGAACCCTCACCTGGCCGAACGAGCAGGATTTCAGCCCGGAAACAATCGAAATCAAAATGGAAAAGATATAATCGGCGCGCCGACGAGCGAGGGAACCGGCAAAGCTGGAAGAGGGAGAGGCGCTGGCGACGAAGGGGCGCCACAATTTCCTTGACACGCCGAGGGGTTTCCACTATGTTTAGTATGAATCAATTTAAGGGAGACGTAGTGTCACAGAGTAGTTCCATCCTATATTCCCACAACCGGAATCTAATTAGTGTCCATCCGGAAACTCTAAC
>PLSJ01000250.1 GCA_003165115.1 Syntrophaceae bacterium
CGCCGAAAACCTCTGTGTGATGAAGGGCGCCATCGAGACCCTCATTGTACTCGTCAGTCCTTTCTGCCCCCACATTACACAGGAACTCTGGGAGACCCTCGGTCACGGCGATCTTTTGGCAAACTATCCCTGGCCGTCATATGAGGAGGCCCTCGTCAGGGAGGAAACGGTCACCGTTGCGATCCAGGTGAACGGCAAGCTGAGGGATACGGTGGAAGTCGGGCGCGACACGGACGAGGCGGCGCTGAAAAGCCTTATCCTTTCGCTCGAAAAGGTGCAGCGCCACCTTCAGGGCCGCCAGGTGAGGAAGGTGATCGTGGTGCCGAACAAGCTCGTCAATATCGTGGCGTGAGGGTCAAATGAACAACCGTAGACTATTATCGGCCGCTCTCCTCGTCTGCCTCATGCTCCTCAGTGGGTGCGGCTACGAGCTTGTCCGGGAGAAAGGCATTTACGGCGGCGAGATCAAAACTCTCAACGTCCCCGTTTTTGCGAACAGGAGCTATGAGCCCCAGGTATCGGGCTTCTTCACCGAAGCCTTCTCCATGGAGCTGGCGGGCAGCGGACTCTTTCAGATAAACACCACCGGCGCGGACGCGACGCTGAAGGGGACCATCACGAGCGTGCTTACCGGACCGGGCGCATTGAGCGCACAAGGGCAAACCGTGCAGAAGACGGTCACGGCCATTCTCGGCCTGACCCTGACGAAAGAGGATAAGGTAGTCAAGACGTGGATGTTTGCCGACGCAGAGGTATACGACGCGAGCAACATCAACCTGGAAGATTTTAACAGAAGACAGGCCTTGCAGCGGATTGCCGCCCGGATCGCGCGCAGGTTCCACTCCCAGCTCTACGCAATTTACTAGCCTTACGGTTTTTTCAAGACCTCTCGCCTCAGCCCCGTTTTTGCGCGGGCAGCATAAGAGAGAGCGCGGCGGACAGCATCGGCATGAAAGCCACGACGGCGAACATCGCGCGAAGCCCGTGGAGGTCGGCGATCCGTCCGAGGAGAGGCGTCGTCAGTCCGCCAAAGGAGAAGGCCAGGCCCAGGGTGATTCCCGAGGCGAGGCCGACCCTCTGCGGAAGATAGGATTGGCCGAGCACGACCATGGGGCCAAAGGGCGCCGATAATGCCAGACCGATGGGCACGAGGAGCAATGTCGCCGCCAGTGGGTTTGAGGTAGCCACCAGAAGGGGAAGAAGGACGGAAAGGCAGAGAAAACCGGTGATGGTCACCGCGCGTAAGCCTAAGCGGTCCGCGCTGCTTCCTCCCAACACATTTCCCGCCATCGACGCGACGAGCAGGACGGCCAGCGCCGAGCCCCCGGCCGCCCCGGATTGGTGCAGGACGTGGATCCAGAAAAGGGGCAGAAACGTATTGAGCCCGTAAAAGACCACCGAACGGCTGAGCAGTGCAAGGGCAAGGCAGATAAACGGTAGCCAGCGGTCTTTGCTCTCCAACCCCGCCGCCCTGGACCGGGGGCGCGCCATTGGTTCATAACCCGCGGTGAGGCGGGGCAGCAGGTAAAGCACGATCCCGGCCACCACGACCGGGGGGACGATGAGGCAGGCGGTACCCCTGAGGCCCCACCAAAAGAGGGCTGCGGTGGCGATAAGGGGACCAAGGGCAAAACCGAGCTGACCTCCGATGCCGAAGAAGCTCATTGCCGTAGCCTTCCTCTCTTCGGCCAGGTAATTCATCAGCCGGGCGCCTTCCGGGTGGAACATGGCGATGCCCAGGCCGCTGACCATGACCGAGGCGACGCCGATGCGGTAGGTGGGGGCAAATCCGGTGAAAGAGACGCCGAGCCCTATGATGACCATGGAAAGCGGAATCAGCCACGGCTGCGACCGGCGGTCGGAGATGCAGCCGAAGATCGGCTGCGAGACGGTGGAGACGATGTTTACCGCAAACACGATGGTGGCCGCGGCGGCAAACGAAAGATGATGCGCCGCGATAAAGAAGGGAAGGAGCGCGGGTATCGACCCCTGATTGATGTCGGCGGACGCGTGTGCAAGGGTGAGAAGCCCGACATAACGTGTCTTCATCCCGCCGGCTTACCCAGATAGGCCGTGCGGACGTGAGGGTCGTTGAGCAGGCTCTCGCCCGGCCCCGACAGCATGACGGCGCCGGTTTCCAGCACATGGCCGAAAGAGGCGTTCCGCAGCGACATGTGGGCATTCTGTTCGACCAGCAAAATGGTCGAGCCGGTGCGGTTGATTTCCCTGAGGACGGAGAAGACCTCCTGAACGAGCACGGGGGCAAGGCCCATGGAGGGTTCGTCGAGGAGCATCAGGCTGCCCCGGCTCATGAGTGCCCTCGCCATGGCGAGCATCTGCTGCTCGCCGCCCGACAGGGTGGCCCCCGATTGTTCCCTCCGGCTGTAGAGCACCGGGAACAGGGCGAATACACGCCGGTAATCTTTCGCTACCCCGTCCTTGTCTTTCCTGTTCCACGTGGCGAGCTTCAGGTTCTCGCTCACCTTCAGGTTGCCGAAGATGCCCCGGCCTTCCGGCACGTGTGCGATGCCGAGCGCCGCGATCCGGTGAGAGGGCATGCCCCGCAGGGTGCGTCCCTTATAGGAGATGTTCCCCTGGTAAGGCACCATCCCCGATATCGCCCGCAGCGTCGAGGATTTCCCCGCGCCGTTTGCCCCGATGAGCGCCACCATCTCTCCCTGCCGCACCTCGATCGAGATGCCCTTCAACGCCTGGATGTTGCCATACCATACCTTCAGGTCCTCAATGGACAGGATGACTTCCCCGCTCATGCCGGCTGCTCCTGCCCGAGATAGGCTTCGAGGACGCGGCCGTCGTTGCGTATCCGATCGGGCTTGCCTTCCGCGATGGTGACGCCGAAGTCGAGCACCACGAGGCGCTCGCACAGGTTCATCACGAGCTGCATCTGGTGCTCGATGAGAAGGATCGTCACGTTAAAGGCCTTTCGCACCCACTCGATCAGCGCCATCAGGCCCGTTATCTCCGACGGGTTCATCCCCGCCGCCGGCTCGTCGAGGAGCAGGAGCTT
>PLSJ01000189.1 GCA_003165115.1 Syntrophaceae bacterium
AAAAAGTTAGCGGGAACTAGTGAAGCGGGGTGGTGTATACTATGGGACGTGCGGCGCGTAGCGATACCGGTGTGCCGCCGTTGAAATCGCCTGGACCATCGGGAGGTGACAAAACGTGTTGATCGGTATAGACGTCGGCGGTACCTATACGGATGGGGTGCTTTTTTCGGAAGGGACGGTGGTCCATAGCGTCAAGCACCTTACGGACGAGCAGGATTTGAAAGGGACGCTTTTGTCGGTGCTGGATGAGCTGCTTTCCCACGGAAAAGCGGAAAGCATCCAAAGGATCGTCCTCAGCACCACGCTCGTGACCAACCTCCTGGCAACCGGACAGGGAGAGCGTACGGCGCTTTTGCTTCTCCCCGGCAGCGGTCTCCCCTTTTCCGCCTACCGGATCAGCCCCGATACCTATTTCCTGAAAGGCGGCATCGATTTTCGCGGACGCCAGATCGAGGCGCCTGACAAAGAAGAGATCGAAAAGGTCCTGCGGGATGTCGACGGGGCAGGCATCCGGAGGGTGGCCGTCGTGGGGAAGTTTTCCAATCGCAACGACCGCCATGAGATGNNGCATGGACGTGTGCACGGGCAACGAGATTGCCGGGCAGCTCAATTTCCCCCGCCGCGCCGTGACCTGCTACTATACGGCGATGACCATGAGGGAGTGGATGCGCTTTGCCGATGGGATCGAGGCGGCCATAAGCGCCAGGGTCCCCGGCTGCGAGCTTTACATACTGAAGGCCGACGGCGGCACCACCAGCCTGGAGGCCAGCAGGAATTGGCCCTGCGAAACCGTGTTTTCGGGGCCGGCGGCCAGCACCATGGGCGGCGCGGCCCTGAGCCGGGGGGCCGTGAACTCCGTTGTGGTGGATATCGGCGGGACCACGTCCGACATCTCCCTGCTCATCGAGGGGAAGCCCCTCTACGCATCCAGGGGGGCCCTTATCGGGGGGCACCTGACCCACGTCCATTCCTTTGCCGTCAATTCCCTGGCCGTGGGCGGGGACAGTCCTGTCATGGAGGAGTCGGGGGAGCTGATGGTGGGACCGGTGCGCCTCGGGGCGGCGGCCTGCTTCGGGGGAGAAGCGCCCACCGTGACCGATGCCTTTAACGTCCTGCTGCGCCTGAATATCGGAGACCGGGATGCCTCAGGGGAAAAGCTCCGCGCGGTCGCCGGACGCCTGGGCCGGCCCGTGGAAGGGCTTTGCCGTGACGTCGCCGATCTGGTGATAGGGGCGTTAAAGGAAGGCATCCAACAGATGTTCCGCCTGTGGGAGGATGAGCCCGCGTACAAGGTCTGGGAAGTGGTAAACCGTAAGGGCTTTGTCCTTCACCAGGTCATCGGGATCGGCGCGGCGGCGCCTGCCATCGTCCCGATGCTTGCCGAGAGACTGGGCGTCGATCATTTCCTCCACCGCTATTCGCCGGTGGCCAACGCGCTGGGCGCGGCGGTGGCCCGGCCCACCCTCGCGGTGCAGGTCCACGCGGATACCCAGAATATGGTCTATACCGTATCGCCGGGAGGGTTCAGCGGTGCCCTGGAGAAGCGGGATTACCAGTTGGGGGACGTGCGGCGGCTGGCCGCGCGCTTCCTCGGGGAGATCGGCCGTGAGAGGGGCCTTTCGGCCTATGTGGATGAAGCCGAGGTCTACCTGGAGGAGCAATTCAACGTCATCCGGGGCTGGCAGCCGGCCGGGAAGCTCTTCGATGTGGGCATCCAGATCGCGCCCGGATTCATTCATGGTTACGAGGGGGTGGCACGATGAAGCCGACGGGCCTGCTCTTCTTTCCGGCCTTCGACTGGGCCATCAGCCCCACCCATCCCGAGCGGGAAGAGAGGCTGCTCTATACCCGCGACCAGCTCTTCGAAGAGGGGATCATGGACTTGCCCGAGATCAGGGAGTACCACCCCCGCCTCGCCACGGCCAAGGAGATATCCCGCGTCCACTTTTGCGTGCCCGACGTGGAAAGCCGGGTCACCCAGGCGCACCTGGTTTCGGCCGGCTCGGCCCTGGTAATGGCCGACGCCTTCATGCAAAAAGAAGTGAAGAACGCCTTCGCCATCATCAGGCCGCCGGGTCATCACGCCATGACCGTGTCGCACGGAAACCGCGGTTTTTGCGACATCAACAACGAGGCCGTCATGGTGGAGCACCTGCGCCAAAAGTACGGCGTAAAACGTCTCGCCATCGTCGACACGGACGTGCACCACGGGGACGGCACGCAGGAAATCTTCTGGGACGACCCGGACGTGCTCTTTATCTCCTTCCATCAGGACGGCAGGACCCTCTATCCGGGGTCGGGTTTTACCGAAGAGCTCGGCGGCCCCCTGGCTTACGGCGCCACCATCAACCTGCCCATGGCGCCGGGGACGACCGATACGGGGATCCACTACATCGTGGACAACCTGGTCCTGCCGGTCCTCGAAGAGTTCAAGCCCGAGCTGGTGATCAACTCCGCCGGCCAGGATAACCATTACAGCGACCCCCTCGCCAACATGAGCTTCACGGCGCAGGGCTATGCCGTCCTCAACCGGAAGCTCAAGCCCGATATAGCCGTCCTGGAGGGGGGCTATTCGGTCGAGACGGCCCTCCCCTACATCAACATGGGCATCATCATGGCCATGGCCGGCATCGACTTTTCCAACCTGCGCGAGCCGGATTACGACCCGGCAAGGTTCACGGAATCCCCGGCGAACATGAACGACATCAAGGCCCTCGTAAAGAAACAACTGGCCAGCTTCCGGGGGAGGGAAGAAGTGGTCGAGATGCGCCGTTCGGGAGGGCGCACTTTCGAGACGGCCACGCGCGGCGTATTCTACGACACCGACGGCCTCCGCGAGCAGCAGCGCGTGACTTTAAGGATATGCCCCGACTGCTGCGGTTTTCGGACAATAGCATCGTCGGCCGTCCAGCGGAGCGGCCGCCGCTACGCGGTCTTCTGCATCTCTCTGCCCCGCGCCTGCTGCAAGGTCTGCACTGACGAGGCCCGTGGCGCTTACAAGGAGGTGCAGGCGCAGACGGGATACGACTACGTCTACCTGCAGGACCGCATCAAAGACGAGTTTCGCACTTTTGACGGCAAGACCGGGCAGGAGACCGCGATCTAGCGATTGACAATCCCGGCGCCGGCACATAGGTTTAGCCAGGCGATCCGCCAAACCGACGGAGAGGGGGAGAGTCAGAGAAATGGACTTTGTGCTGCCCGAATACCATCCGCCCGATTTCTCCCGGCTTCAATTCACCGATGCCCCGGTCGTCACCTTCGAGCGGGTGACGAAGGAAGCGGTTGCACCCGCCGGGTTTCACGCGACCTCCATTTTCCCCGAATATTTTCACCTGGGATCCGATGCCTGGCGCCTGGTGGATGAATCGAGGATG
>PLSJ01000498.1 GCA_003165115.1 Syntrophaceae bacterium
GGGACGCCCCCTCCGGGCGGCCCCGCGCCCTGTCCCGGCTTTCCGCAACCGCCCGGCATGACGCCCGCGAAAAGAACTGCCAGGATTATCACGATTTTGCTTGCCTGAGCGATCTGCATCCAACACCTCTGAACGTCGAATCTGGATATTATTTCTCGCGGACCGGCGATACGCGCGCCCTTTTGGACGCAACGGACCTCTATCCCTGCCGGTCATGCTGTACAGGACATACTGTACAGTAAAAACAGAAAACTTGTCAATGGATAAAATTATGCGGGGCGGGACGCGAGCAGAGAGACGGACGGCGGCTATTTCTCGAGGAAGCGGAGCAGCGCCTCATGGTAGATCGCGGGAAATTCGAAGCGCGGGATATGACNNGCTCCTTCTTCATGCGCGCCTTGCCTACCACCGTCCGGTCCGACTGCCCGATGATGAGCAGCGTCCTCGCTTTGACGTACCGGAACTCGTGGCAGACCGGCTGTTCGTAGATCATCTGATAGGTCAGGGCGGACGAGAGGGCCTGCCGGGGATACTCGCCGCTCGCCCGCGTACGTATGGCCACGGTTGCGTATTCGTCGTACTCCGGCTTCCAGGTGACGAAGTAACTCCTGATATACTTCCTGATCCCGTCCTCGGTGGCTTTCAATTCACTCTGGTAGGCCTCCTCCAGGGAGATGAAGGGGACCAGCTCCCGGTAATCCTCCAGCCCGATGGGATTCTCGAGCACCAGCTCGCCGGCCGTCTCGGGGTAGAGGAGCGCGAACCGGGTAGCCACCATCCCTCCCATGGAGTGCCCGACGATCGCCGCCTGCCCGATGCCGAGCGCATCGAGGAGCTTCTTGGTGTTGGCGGCCAGCAGGTGGAAGCTGTAATGGATGTTCGGTCGGGACGATTTGCCGAAGCCAAGCTGGTCGGGCACCACGACGCGGTAACCGTTCCTGGACAGGATGTCGATGGTCTCCCGCCAGTAAGCGCCGAAAAAGTTCTTGCCGTGCAGGAGCACCACGCTCCGGCCGTTTGGCGTCCCCACGGGCGCCACGTCCATGTAGGCCATCCGCAGGTCCTGCCCCTCGATGGTGAGGGGGAGAAATTTGACGGGGTAGGGATAGGGGTAGCCTTCCATGGAGATGGAAAGGGGGGCGAGCTCGGTGCGGCCCGGCCCCGGGAACAGCAGGAGGCCGACCGTGAAGAGAGACGCCGCGAATATCTTGAGGCACATCGGATTATTCTCCTTATCCTGGCGTGTGTGATCCGACCTCTCCCTGGTCGGCGGCCGGAAGATTGACGACGACCCTGGTCCCTTTCCCTTTTTCGCCGTAAATCGCCAGCGTCCCATGGTGTTTTCTTGCCACCAGCCTCGCGATGGGAAGACCGAAACCCGTGCCCTCGGCCTTTGTCGAAAAAAAAGGGGTGAACAATCTCTCGTTCTCGTCGGTAGGAGGCTCACCCGAATTGAATAACTCGATCCGGACGTTGCACGGCGGGGTATCTTCGACCCCGGCCGAAACCGTCAGGAACGCTTTTTCCTTGCCTGCCGCCTCCAAGCCGTTCTCGATGAGGTAGTGAAAGAGATAGGCGATCCATTTCGGGTCGCCCTTGACGCAGCGTGCCTGTTCCTGCACCCCGACCCGGACCGTGACGTGCGGGTACATGCCCCCGTCCCTGACCTTTTCGAGAACAGAAGCGACAACGCCCTCGATGTCGACGGTGTGAAGGTCGGGCTCCCCCTGGAAGATATCCATATAGACCTTGATATCCTTAACCATGTTTTCGAGCCTCTGGTTCTCACCCATCAACATTTGGAAAACATCGTATTCCCTGGTCCCCTTCTCGGCCTTCCCCTGCATCCTTCTTATATTCCATCCTATTACCATGGCGGGATTCCTGACCCTGTCCGCGACTTCCCTCATCACCTCTATATCGCAGCTTATCGTATTCTCGATATAGGCGCTCGTTTCGGCCAAAAGGCAGAGGTCCAGCTTCTTGTTTATGGCGGAAAGGGCCAGGCTTCTCTGTTCGGGAGGAACCTCCGTTGCCACGACCCGGTGACAGAACTGCCGGATCATCGCGAAACCGAGGTTTGAAAACCTCTGATCGAGGCTTACTTCGACATGCCTCACCCCGACGCCCCAGAGATAAGCGAGGAATTCATCGTCGGGTCTCGACCGGAAAAACGATGCGAACCAGCTTGCCCATACGCGTTTCAGGTGGCCCGGCTGCTTTTCTTCATCCAAAAACGGTCTGGTATCTTCTATCGCATGGAAGAAGTCGTAGAAATAATCGGCAAACGCATCTTTCTTGCCGACGAAAAGTTGTGTCAGCCCCTCGATGAGGTCCGTTTCGCTCTTATGGATCCCGATCATGTCGAGAAAGAGGCGAAGCTTTTGATAAGGGGATGCCGATGGCGCCATCATATCTTTGAATATAGTGTAATATGCCGGCAAGGGCGGCGCCCGGAAAGAGCGCTCTTGCTTAAGGCGTCGTTTCCATCCCGCCCTTGAGGCCGATACTCTCGGCGACGTCTTGCATGCCCCTTATGGTCCCGGCGATGACGGCGTCCAGTTCCAGCCCTAAGCTCTGTGCCCCCTCCTCGATGACCTCCCTCTTGACCCCGGCCGCGAATGCCCTGTCTTTCCATTTTTTTTTGACGGACTTTACCGTCAGGTCGAGTACGCTTTTGCTCGGCCGGAGAAGGACGACGGCCGTTATCAGCCCCGTAAGCTCATCGATGGTGTAGAGCACCTTCTCCATCGGCTCTCTCGGCTCCACGTCCGTGCAGAGCTTCCATCCATGACTCTCTATCGCACGAATATACTCTTCCGGCCACTCTTTTTCGGTGAGGATCTCCCGCACCTTTTTGCAATGGCTCTCCGGATACCTCTCGTAGTCGAGGTCGTGCGCCAGTCCTATCACTCCCCACTTCTCCCTGTCCGCTTCCCCGAGCATTTCGGCAAAATGGAGCATGACGGATTCAACGGCGAGGGCGTGTTTGAGCAGGCTCGGATTCGACGTGTATTCTTTTAATAGCTCGAAAGCTTGAGACCTGGTCGGGTTCATCTTTCCTCCCGCATGCACGGTTTCTCTGGACTATAGCCACAGAAGAGAATCCTGTCAAGGAAAATCAGGCCCACTCCTCGCGGGCGGACCTGCCCCGTCCGGCGGGCTCGCCACGAAGGGCGCATCTTGACACCAGGTTTCCACGGCCCTATTTTCAATTGAGGAGGCAAGGGAATGAAGGCGCTCAGGTTCAGCCAATTCGGAGAAGTACAGGCGGTGCTTCACGTGGAGGAGCTGCCGCGACCTGTCCCAGGGCCGGGCGAAGTGCTGATAGAGGTCCATGCTGCGTCGATCAATCCCGCCGACGTAAAGAACGTCCAGGGGAGCTTCCCGCAGACGACGTTGCCGCGGACGCCGGGGCGCGACATCGCGGGTGTCGTTGTCGAAGGGGATGATAAAAGGATCGGAGAAGATGTCTGGGCGTCGGGAGGGGACATCGGCTTCACCAGGGACGGCAGCCACGCGGAATACATAGCAATACCGGGTCGGGGGGCGCGGCCCAGGCCGAAGACCTTGTCGATGGTGGAGGCGGCAAGCGTGGGGACCAACTACATTACGGCCTTCCTCGGCCTGATAAAAAACGCCGGCCTTAAAGAAGACGAGACCGTCCTGGTCACCGGCGCGGGTGGGGGCGTGGGAAGCTCCGTGATCAAGATCGCCAAAACGAAAGCGGCCCGTGTGATCGCCGTGGACCGTCAGGCCCCGGATAAAGCCGGACAGTCCGGCATCGACCTCGCACTCGGCAGTGACTCCGACGATGTGGTTGCGGCTGTCAGGGACTTCACGGGCGGCAAGGGCGCGGACGTGGTTTTCGACTGCGTTGGCGGCCCGCTCTTCGAAATCGGCATCAAGGCGCTTGCCCTGAACGGGCGACAGGTGAATATCACCTCTGTCGGGCAAACGCGGGTGGGCTTCGACCTGCTCGATTTCTACCGCAGGCAGCTCACGCTGTTCGGCGTCAACACCGCCCTCCTGGATACCATTGCTTCGGGAGACATCCTCGACGGTCTCCGGCTC
This sequence comes from Syntrophaceae bacterium, assembly GCA_003165115.1. Lineage (GTDB taxonomy): Bacteria > Desulfobacterota > Syntrophorhabdia > Syntrophorhabdales > WCHB1-27 > BOG-1155. The sequence continues at coordinate 4,075 of PLSJ01000498.1, forward strand.
GCCTTTGAGGAGCGGCGGCTTACTCCTCCTCCCCTTGCCGGGACGTGTCCCTTAGGCGAGGCTGTCGACGCATACCGGCAGGTGGGCAGCGGGGCCGCGGGGGGAAAGATCGTTATTCTCTTTAGAGCGTGAACAGGCGGCAACGGTGCTTTACCGGCTATTCTTCGCCGCCCGGAAAAAGGCTTGACTTTCTCGGGCCGGTATGAGATAATAGCACATAA
>PLSJ01000302.1 GCA_003165115.1 Syntrophaceae bacterium
GCAGGCTTGCCGGAAAGACACGATATACGGCGCAGGGTAACGGCGTGCTTCAGCGCGCTCTCGATCTATGGGCGCGTCGCGGGTTATCATATCTTGGCCTCGGCAAGCGTCTTCCTTGGAGACTTGCCGATGGAGACCACCAAGAAGCTGCCGCGCCACAGAGTTAGAGACCGGGTGGAAGTTTTGCGCCCATCATTTTCTTTCGGTTCAACNNATGAAAGTTCCATCGCCGACCGCGTGAACAGTCCGCTTCTCTTTTCTTGAACTATCAAAGTACGCCGCAATGCCTTCGAGGACCACAATATTGTGCTTCTTGACGATGTCGACAACTTTACACTCGATATTCGCCAGGCATTCTTCTATCAAGGGCGCTTTGACATGCATTCCCTTCACGGGGGTCAGCATGAACTTTTCAAATTTGTCCGTATCGGCACCGGAACATGTTCCCACTCCAATGACTTTATCAAGCATGTCGACAGCGGGAATTGAAATAACGCACTCTTTCGTTTTCTGAAGGGCGGCGAAGGAATAGTTCCAGGGCCCGGTGGTCATGGCGAATATCGGGGTAAAGTCCATTACCATGGTCCACGAGATCGTCATTATGTTGTTCTTGTTTCCGTCATTTGTCGTCACGAGAACGACCGGTCCGGATTCCATCAGCGTGAACGCCTTGCCAATCTCCATTTCTTTCATGTGCCCACCGGAAACATCACATAATCCGACCCGTACAGAGGTCGCGAAGCTTGCCGGGAAGAAAACCTCTGTCCGCATGTATTCTCCCAAGGATCTGGTCTGACTCCAGCCAGTTCTTCCCTGTCGGAGTCAGAATGGGATGGTTCTTTTCCAACTGTCGGAGAAATGCCCTTTCGGCAGGCGTCGTCGTTCCCCGCCAGAGCTTGGTCAGTGCCACCGCTGACGTCCTTATGAGCCCCGCAAGGATTCTATCCGCTCTTTGTGGCAGCCGGTACGCAGGTGATCGACAAACACCGACGTATCAAGGATGACGAGACCGCTCACTCAAGGCCCTCGAAGGTGAGCTTCCCCGCGTGTTCTTCCATCAGGTTCCTGAATTTCTTGAGCGCCACGATCTCCCTGAGCGCAACATGTACCGCCTCGGTCCTGCTCTTCACTCCCAATATCCTTGCGGCTTCGTCTGCCAGGTGAGTATCCAGCCTGATTGATGTCATTGGTTTTGTCATCGTGTACCTGCCTACCTGTATATACTGCCACATTCGTATACATTCAACAAGCACCTGGGCCAGAGATCTGCTTTAGGCGAACCTTTACCTTCGAGGTAGAGGCATTTCCCTCCAGATAGCATTCTTTGCCTGGTGAAGAAAAGTTGCGGGTGCACGACTTTCTCCACAAGTCGAGTATCGGGCTTAAGGTCGAAGAGACGCCATGGCGCCTTGCGGAAGAACACCGGCAGGCGCCGCTATGCACAAAAGAGCCAACCCGTCTTCCCGAATTCCCTGTTTCTTGACCCAGGTCAAGGGTGCTTTCGTCTTCGCAGGCTATATATTACGTGTATCAAACGGCTCGGAAGGAGATCGAGACGTTCATGATTCCGATGGGCAATCAAAGGCAGGGGGTTAAGCTCTGATCGTCCTTGAAGAAATGGGTCATGCCTTGAACAAACAAGGAGGCAACCATGCCCGGTATGGAAGAAAACTCTGAAAGACTTTCTCATTGGTGGCGGAATTCGGTCATTTTCGTGCTGATCGGCGGATTCGCCGTTCTGGTATGGGTGAGCGTGCGCTCGTACACCGATGCCCCTCCCATACCGACGCGCGTGGTTGCATCCACCGGAGAGACCATCTTCACCGGGAACGACATTGTCGCCGGCCAGCAGGTCTTTCTGAAATACGGTCTCATGGAGAACGGGACCATTTGGGGACACGGGGCCTACCTCGGCCCCGACTTCTCGGCCGAGTATCTCCATACCCTGGCCCTCGATGCAGCAGAGACCTATGCCCGGAGGGCCTACGGCAAGGAATTTTCACTCCTCACCCCGGAACAGAAGGCGGCCGTCTCCGTGCGGGTCCGGGAGATGCTCAAGGAGAACAGGTATTCTTCGGAAACGGGCGTCCTCACCTTCACTTCCGAAGAGGCGACTTCGTATCGCCGACAGACAGAGAAATGGAGAGCTTACTTTTTGGAGCCCCGGCTCAACAGGGGGCTCTCGAAAGGCCTCATCAGCGACCCCGGGGAGTTGCGCCAGCTCACCGCATTCTTTGCCTGGACCGCATGGGCCTCCGCGGCCAACCGTCCGGGCAGGTCTCATACGTACACGAACAACTTTCCCTACGATCCCCTGGCCGGCAATACCCCCGGCCGGGACGCCTTCCTCTGGAGCGCCTTAAGCCTCATCACCCTGCTTGCCGGCACGGCCCTCGTGCTCTTCGCCTTCGGCAAATTCGACTACCTCGGCTGGAAGGGGAAGAACGGCCACATCCATCCGCAGATGCTCGCCGGCCCTCCGACGGAAAGCCAGAGGGCGACGATCAAATACTTCGTCATCGTAGCCCTCCTTTTTCTCGCCCAGACGCTGATGGGAGGGGCGACGGCCCACTACCGGGCAGACCCGGGGACTTTCTACGGCTTCGACCTCACCCTGCTCTTTCCGACCAACGTGCTCCGCACGTGGCACCTCCAACTGGCCATTTTCTGGATAGCAACCGCGTACGTCGGCGGCGGGCTCTTCCTGGCGAGCGCGCTTGGGGGCACGGAACCAAAAAGGCAGACTCTTGGGATCAACATCCTCTTCGCCGCCCTCGTGTTCGTGGTGGCGGGAAGCCTGGTGGGCGAGCTGCTCGGGGTCCGGCAGATGCTCGGACGCTTATGGTTCTGGTTCGGCCATCAGGGGTGGGAATATCTCGACCTGGGGCGAGGCTGGCAGGTGCTTCTCGCCATCGGCCTTCTCCTCTGGGTGGCCCTCATATTCAGGAGCGTCGCGCCGGCGAGGAAGGACCCCGAGTCGCGGGAGCTTGTCACGCTCTTTCTGCTGGCCGCCTTCGCCATTCCCTTCTTCTACCTGCCGGCCCTCTTTTTTACCGGGGCAACCAATTTCACGGTGGTCGACAACTGGCGCTTCTGGATCATCCACCTCTGGGTGGAAGGGTTCTTCGAGCTCTTCGTCACGACGATGGTTGCCGTTCTTTTCTACAAGCTCGGCATGGTCTCGCGCCTGACCGCGACGAGAGTGATCTACCTCGACGCGATCCTCTTCCTTGGCGCCGGCATCATTGGGACCGGGCACCACTGGTACTGGACCGGGCAGTCGAATATCACCATGGCCCTCGGCGCGCTCTTCTCCGCCATGGAGGTCGTTCCCCTCACCCTTTTGACCCTCGACGCCGCCGATTTCGTCAAGCTGACCAAAGGCGAGTGCGATATCTGCGGGAAGAATATCTCCCTCCCCTACAAGTGGGCCTTCTATTTCCTGATCTCCGTGGGCGTGTGGAACTTCGTTGGCGCAGGCATATTCGGGTTCCTCATCAACCTCCCCATCGTCAGCTACTTCGAGGTGGGCACCATACTCACGCCAAACCACGGCCATGCGGCGATGATGGGCGTCTTCGGCCTGCTCGGCGTGGCGTTCATGGTCTTTGCCCTGCGCAGGGTCCTTAAAGACGACCAGTGGGCCGGGGTCGAGAGGTACGTGGCCGTCTCCTTCTGGGGACTCAACATAGGCCTTGCCCTCATGGTCATCCTCAACCTTTTCCCCGCGGGGGTCCTTCAGTTGTGGGATGTCCTCACGAACGGGTACTGGCACGCGCGGGGGCCTGAGTTCCTCAACCTGAAGAGAACGACCATGCTCGAATGGCTCAGGATGCCCGCCGACGTCATCTTCATCGTCTTCGGAGTGATTCCCCTGCTCATCGCGGCAGGAAAAACCTATTGGCTGTCGAACATGACGGCCGTGAGCCGGGAAGGGAGATGACATCGTGGAATATTGCAAGGGGAGGATAACGAAGCTGCTGGTGGATTACTTCGGGGATGATTTCCGCAGAATAACGCACGCGCTGGAGGTCCTGAAGCATTCCGAGAAGATCATGGAGGGCACGGAAGGTTGGGACTACGAGGTGCTCGTCGCCTCAGCCCTCTTGCATGACATCGGCATCAAGCGGTCCGAAGAACTGCTCGGGTACAACAACGGAAAGACGCAGGAAGAATACGGACCGCCCGTCGCCGAAGAGCTGCTCAAGAGCACCGGTTTTTCCACTGAAAAAATCAGCAGGGTCTGCGAGATCATAGGCAACCACCACTCTCCATCGCGGTACGATTATGTTGAATTGAGCATTCTCAAGGAAGCAGACGGGATCGTGAACAGGCTGGAGGGCGGGTAAGAGTTGTACGGCGCCTCATCATCGACTTCCTTATCTGTTTTTTGGCGGCCATGGACGTCTCTTCCGGCCGAGACGGCCCTCGGCCTTGGTGCTCTAATTCCCCGTTATGCCCTCTTTTTTCCGGGCTTCCTGCTCCTCCTGGAAGCCGGCGCCTTTGCGTTTCTCGTCGTTTCGATCAAGGCGGCGATCAGCTTCAATGTTCCGGGCGATAATTCTCTTATCTCTTCGATTACGTGGGCCCTCAACCTGTCAACGTCCATTCGCCCCTGGGCAAGGGCAAACAGATCGAGGATCTCGATGTTGAAGGCAACCGCGATCTTCTCCAGCGTATCAATTGAAGCATTCTTCTCGCCCCTTTCAATTGCTCCCACGTAAGTATGCTGCAGGTCTGCCTTTTCCCCCAACTCCTCCTGGGACCATCCCCTTTCCTTCCGCAGATTTCTAATCCGTTCTCCCACAAGCACCCTGACGTTGTCCATTCGTTACCCCTTGTGCTGAATTCTAAAGGGGCGGCAAGTGGATGGTCTATAGTCATTAGACGGTATTTTATGCTACTCATTGAATTCTATAAGTAGTACAATAACATGGTCCGCCGTCTGAGGACCAAAAACACTGATGGCCAAAGGGGGCACGATGCCTTCAGCATTCCGCGTTAAGGGGAAAACGGTGTCGCTGCAAGATTGTGAACGGATGTCCGATCAGGAGCTCTACGGACTCCTGAAAGAAAATATGCCGGCCGTAGCCGAGACGGTGCGGAGCGTGAACGATTCCAACCGGGAGACCGTGATTGACTTTCTGAAGTTTCTTTCTGAGGGAGCGGGATAGAAGTCGCTGACAAGTCGCCTTTTCGGGCGCATTCATTACCTGCGAATCGTGTTCAGCGCTTTGGCTGCGAGTTGAATCTTAGCCTTATCGCCCTCACTGATGAGTCCGGCGATCCGTTGCGCCAGTTCTTTCGGCTCATATTCAATATTGAATAGCTCCGGTGTGCCCACCTTTAATGCATCCGCCATCTTTATGAGACTATCAAGGGTGGGATTGGCCTTGCCTCTCTCGACGATGCTGCTCATATATTTCGTGTTCATTGATATTTGTTCCGCGAGCTCTTCCTGAGACGTGCGCCACTTCATCGGTTTGCGTCTACTCCTTCCCGTATGGCGGCGATAAGCTGCTCTAACTCTCGCTGTTCAAGCTTCATGAGAAAAGTCAGGTCAAGATCAGAACGAAGGAGTTTTTGGATGATCTGGACGAGTTTCTCCCTGGGAGTGTTTTCGCTGGCGGAAGCTTGCATGGGCTGTATTCTACTGCATCCGGCTTGAAAGGGAAAGGACAAAACGCCTTTCGCCGATGTATGGTGCTGGGCCTTCGAAAGCGAAACGTTACGAACGCTCTGGGTACGCACCCGTTGACGACGAAGAGAAGACGCTGAGCTACTCTTCGTCGCACTCTCTGCTTCCTATCGTTACCAGTACCAGCCTTCCCATAAAATGGGCCCTGTACGCAAAAACGTACGATTAGTCGCTGCGGTTACCGTGGGTTTCTCTGGGCAAAAACTGGCCAGTTTATTCTATGGCGTCCGTTACCGTGACAAAACAGGTCCTCGGGGCCAAGAAGGAGCGACCCCCGGGAAGGAATACGTGACCTGACACCCAGCCGGAATTGGGGGCGTCGGGGAATAACGGAGCTTAAAGTAAGGCCACGATTCAGGACCTCCTGCGGCCTCCACGGTAGCCTCGGTCCTTCCTACCCAAATCGACAGAACATTGGCGTTTTCCTGCCAAATCATGCCATATAGAAAGTGATCGGCTACAATCGACATAAAACCTTTGATCTCAGGTTCGTATAGGGTATAGTCTATGATGATTAGTATCAGGGAAAAGTGTGCCACAGCTCTACGGTTTACCGGGAAAAACCGATCCAGAGCGTCCATGAGGAGC
>PLSJ01000443.1:0-6197 GCA_003165115.1 Syntrophaceae bacterium
AATGAGCGCACCGGGAATCGCTGAAGCATCACTTATATACTTGACAAAAAAAGTAGAACAATCTAACCTAGGGCATGAAGATTTCTACCAAAAGCAGATACGGACTAAGGGCGGTCTTCGACATCGCGTATTACTCCGGGGGCTTATCGACCCAGGTCAAAGACATATCCGCAAGACAGGCCATTTCTGCCCGCTACATAGAGCAGATCTTTCAAAAGCTGAAAAAAGCCGGAATCATCAAGAGCATCAGGGGGCCTTCGGGCGGATACTACCTGGCCAAACAGTTTGACGAAATCAGTGTAGGGGACATCGTCAGGGCCACAGAGGGGAACACACAGCTTGTCCGCTGCACGGGTCCGGCCAAGAACGGCAAAAAACCGTGCGAGCGTGTGCGGCAGTGCGTGGTGCGGGATGTATGGATAGAGGCCACGGACAGGCTGATGACGTATCTCGATTCGGTCACCCTCCAGGATCTTTGCAAGGAGGCCCTTTCAAAGGGCGTGGAGAGAGTCATCGATAAGCGCCTGATCTGCTACATGTAGACTAGTGCAGCTTCGCCCGCGCCCGCCTCGCCTTGAAATCGTACAACCCCGACTCTTTTAGCTTGGCGATGCCGACGAAGAACGTATCCCTGTTGATGCCGAGCCGTTCCATGACGACCTTCGGCTCCGGCGGCTCGCCGTCGACCCCGCCCTCGCTGTCGAGCTTCGTCAGGTACAGGTAGAGACGGTATTCGGCGGCGGTCAGCTTCGCGTCGATCAGGTGGTCGACCACGGCCCGTAATTTTTCGGAGGCCTTTCCGTTCCCTGCCTGCTTTATTTCCTCGGGCATGTGCTCGACGCCTATCGTCTCTTCCTCGCACAGGATGTAGGCGCGCTCCAGCACGGAATCGAGCTGTCTCACGTTTCCCGGCCACGAATAATCGAGCATGGCCTGGAGCGCCTCTTTCGAAACGGTTTTTACGTGGCCGTGCGTTTCGTTCAGTTTCTTGAGGAAATGCTCGACGAGGATGGGGATGTCGGTTTTTCTGTCTCTTAAGGGGGGGATGGTGAAGGCAATCACGTTCAGCCGGTAGTAGAGGTCTTCCCGGAACGTCCCCTTTGCTATCTCCGCTTCCAGGTGCTTATTTGTGGCGGCGATGATGCGCACGTCGAGCTTCAAGGTCTCCTTGCCCCCGACCCGCCGTATCTCTCTCTCCTGGATCGCGCGCAAAATCTTCGCCTGCATGCCGAGGGTGAGGTCCCCGATCTCGTCCAGGAAAAGGCTGCTGCCGTTTGCCTGCTCGAAAAGACCCGTGTGGCGGGCGAGCGCGCCGGTGAACGCACCCTTCTCATAACCGAAAAGCTCGCTTTCGAGGAGAGTTTCCGGGATCGCGGCGCAGTTTATGGCGAAAAAAGGATTATCCTTTCTCGGACTGTTGTAATGGATGCTCTTCGCGAACAGCTCCTTTCCCGTACCGCTTTCTCCATAGACGAGCACGGTGGAGGCGGTGGGCGCCACCTTTCTCACGATGGCAAAAAGGGCGCGCATGCTGCCGTGATCGCCGACAATATTGTCGAGGTGAAACTTGTCGACGAGTTGGTCCTTGAGCATCAGGTTGTCCTTGAGGAGTTCCACCTGATTGATCGCGTTGTTCATGACCAGAAGGAGCTGGTCCTTTTCCAGGGGCTTTTCGAGATACTGGAATGCGCCCAGCTTCGTCGCCTCTATGGCGGAGGGGATGGAGCCGTAGGCGGTCATCACGATCACGTGGCAGGGGCGGTTCTGTGACTTTACCTCTTTCAGTATCTCGGTGCCTTCCATATCGGGAAGGCGGAGGTCCGTCAATACCACCTCGAACGCGCCGGTCTTGGCGAGTTCGAGCGCCTTTTTCCCCGTCCCCACGTCCTCCACGTAAAAACCGTCTTTCACGAGGATCGTGGTGACGATGCCCCTCTGGTTCGCGTCGTCCTCCACGACGAGGACCGCTCCCTTATGTGACCGCATCGGGCACCTTTATGGTGAAAACCGTCTTTCCCCCGGCGATGCTCTCCGCCGAGATCGTGCCTGCGTGCTCTTCCACCAGCCGTTTCGTTATGGTAAGCCCAAGGCCGATGCCCAGCTTTTTGGTCGAGTAGTACGGCTCGAAAATCTTGTCGATGTCCTCTCCCTCCATGCCCTTGCCGTTGTCGGCAACCGAAATGGACGTCACACCGTCGCCGGCCGCAAAGGTCACCGCAATAGTGCCTTTGTCCTCGATCGCCTGGGCGGAGTTGAGGATAAGGTTGATCAGACACATCCGCATGTACTCCCTGTCGCAGTAAATCTGTATATCTCTCTCGGGCCGCTCGCAGGTAATCTCTATGCCTTCCCTCACCTTGTCCGCCGCCATATACAAGGCATCCTGCATGAGGGCCTCGCTGCTTACCCATACCTTGTTCAGGGTGATCGGCTTTCCCACGAAAAGAAAATTGTGTATCAGCTCGTTGACGCGGTAGAGCTCCTTCTTGAGGTTGTCGAGCAGCCTGTTGATGTCGTCGCTTTCCGAAATCCCCTCTTCCGCGAGCCTTTCCTTTATGTGACCGATGGACAGAGAGAGGAAATTAAGGGGATTGCGTATCTCATGGGCAATACCGGAGGCGAGTTGGCCGATCATCGAAAGCTGCTCGGTCTTCTTTAACTGCTCTTCGAGGTCTTTCCTTTCGGCCAGTTTCTCGACCATCTCGTTGAAACTCTTCACGAGTACCCCTATCTCGTCTTTTCTCTCTATTTCCGGTATCTTGACGAGCACCCCCTCGGCGATCTTCCTGCTCGCGTTCGCGATCTTCTTGATGGGGTCGGTATACTGGTCGGCGAGGATCAACGACGCGATGATGCCTATGCCGAACGCGAAAAGGGTGCTCAAGACCCTCTTGAGGTGATTCCTCCTTTGCAGGAACCTGTAATCGTCAAGGATCATGCTGATGTGGATGTAGCCGAGATTTTGGCCCTTTATGGAGACGGGCATGATCACGTTGTAGAGGCGCTGCCCCTCCTTCTTGCTCTCTTCTCCGAGCCTGGCCGTAATGATGAGATTTTTTTTCTGCGCCACCTTGTCCTGCCCCGCTATCTTCTTCGGGTTTTCCGTGGTGCCTATCTTCTTCGGGTTCGAGCTCGCGATCACCTGGGCGTCGTCGCTTATGATCGATATTTCTTTTACGCCCTTCCGGTTGAGCATATCGACGTAGCTTTTGAGCCTTTGCGTGCTGTCGCCCCTGTACGTCAGCTCTTCCACGCTTATCTGTATCGCCTTCGTAATATCATCGAGGTCGTCTGTCACCTTATCGATGATCAGCTCCTCGCTCCTTACCGAGATGATGGAAAGAGAGCTGATCGAGATGAGGAGGATAAAAAGAAGGATCAGCAGGAGCTGCGTCCTGAGGGAGAGACACCGGAAGACGGCCTTGACGTTCGTCAGGCGTCTAATGGCGCGGAAAACCGTTGTTCCAACCATGCTATTCTCTCACGTAGGTGATCTTTCGGGACCAACCGGTAGAGGTCTTTCAGGGGTGGGCCTTTCTTCCTGCCGCTGATTGCTATGCGGAGGAGCATGAACAGCTCCTTCTTTGAAAGGGTGCTCCCCTCCTCAAGCTCTTTGAAGAGCCTCTCGAAATCGTTGTGGTTTCCTTCGGCTATCCTTGCCAGGAGCGCCGCTATCTGCCGTTTATCCTTCAGGGACGAAAGGAAGCTTGCCCCCTCCTCCTCGACGTCGCCGCTGTCGAATATGGCCAGCAGCGGGCGCATCTCCGATAAGGTCCTCGCGTTCTCCCTCACGATCGCCACCTTTTCACGGTCCGTCTCCGGCAGGCCCATCCGTTCCGCGAGGGCGCCGGGGTCCATTGCCCGCATATGTTCTTTGTTCAGCCACAACAGCTTCTCCATATCGAACAGGACGTCCGACGACGAGAAAGACTCCAAGGAGAATGTTTCTCTCAGGCTGTCGCTGCCCATGAACTCGCTCTCCGTTTTCCTGCCGATAATGGCCAGATAGTTCATCATGGCCTCCGGAAGGATGCCCAGGGCCCTGAACTCGGCCACCGTCGTGGCGCCGTGCCTCTTACTTAACGGCTTCCTGTCGCCGCCCATGAGCAGCGAGTGGTGGGCGTATGCGGGCGGCTCGTGCCCGAAGGCGAGAAAGAGCATAATCTGCTTGGGCGTGTTAGAGAGATGATCGGAACCCCTGACGACGTGGGTGACATCCATCAAAAGATCGTCCACCGCGGCGGCGAAATTGTAAGAGGCCACCCCGTCCGCCCTCATGATGATAAAATCATCCACATGGTCGGCGGGAAATTCCATCTCCCCGTGGATCACGTCCCTAAAGGCGATCTTTCTCTCGAGCGATTTGAACCTGAGCACAAAGGGCAACCCTCGCGCCTCAAGCCCCCTCACGGTTTCCGCGGACAGGTTCCTGCAGTTTCGGCTGTACCTCGGCGGTATCTTCAGAAGCTGCGCATGGGCCCGGGCCTTTTCCAGCTCTTCTTTCGAGCAGAAACACTTGTAGGCGAGACCTTTATCGAGGAGCTTACCGGCGTAAGTCCGGTAAATATCGAGCCTTTCCGACTGCCGGTACGGCCCCTCATCGGGTGTAAGACCGAGCCAGCGCAAATCGTCCAGGATGGCGTCTTCGAAGAGAGTTTCCGACCGCTCCAGGTCGGTATCCTCTATTCTCAGGATAAAGCGGCCCCTGTTATGCCGGGCAAAGAGGTAGTTAAGGACGGCCGTCCTTCCGTTGCCCACGTGCAGGTTTCCCGTGGGGCTGGGTGCAAAACGTACCCTTACCATGTGGCCCCCATCCTATTCGAGGAGGCAGACGGCGAAAGATTCAATCCCCTCTCTCCTCCCGGTGAAGCCCATGCCCTCGGTCGTCTTGCCCTTGACGCTCACTCTTGTCGCGTCCACCGCCATGATGCGGGCGATACTCGCCCTCATTTCCTCTCTGTATTGCCTTATCTTTGGCGCCTCGCACACGATGACCGCGTCCACGTTGACGATCTCGTAGCCCCCCACCCTCGCGAGCTCGACGGAACGCGCGAGGATCCGGCTGCTTTCTATGCCTTCGATGCCCTTGTCCGTATTAGGGAAATGCTCGCCTATGTCGCCCGCGCCGGCCGCGCCCAATATCGCGTCGCTGATCGCATGAAGCAGTACGTCTCCGTCCGAGTGGCCGAGCAGGCCGAACTCATGGGCAATGCGCAGCCCGCCGAGGAACAACGGTCTGCCCGCGACGAATGCATGCGCGTCGTAACCGAGACCGACCCTCATGCATTTCCTTTGAGCTGCGCAAGTATCCCCCTGGCAATGAGCAAATCTTCGGGGGTCGTTATCTTGATGTTGTAGGGGGAGCCCTCGATCACCTTGACCTTCTTGCCCAGGTACTCTATGAAGGTCGAGTCGTCATAGCCGCAGAGCTTCTTCGCCATGCCTTCCCTGTAGGCCTTCGCGATCAGGTCATACTTGAACGTCTGGGGCGTCTGGATGTGCCAAAGGGAATCCCTCTCCAGGGTCTTCATGACAAACCCTTCCTTCGAGATCACCTTGATCGTATCGCGCGCGGGAATCGCGGGGACGACGGCGTCGAACATCTCCATCAGGCATATCGATTTTTCCACGAAGGCAGGCGACACGAACGGCCGGGCGGCGTCATGAACGATGACCACGTCGCAGGACTCGTCTATCGCCTCGATCCCGTTCCGCACGGAATCCTGTCTGAGCCGGCCGCCGATGACGAGCTTCAATATCTTGCTGAAGTGGTAGGTCTCGAGGATCTGCTCCTGTATGAGAGGCAGGTCCCGATGGTTTACCACCAGGTAGATGCCGTCGACGGGTCTGCACTCCTGGAATATTTGCAGCGTGTGCACGAGGATGGGCCTGTTGTCGAGGAGAAGAAACTGTTTGCTGGTGGAAGAGCCCATGCGCTTGCCCGCCCCGCCGGCAAGGACTATCGCCAAAGTTCTCATGCTACCTCACATGCTCTTCGTAATTATAGTCTTCGGGAAAATAGAGTCCTTTCTCCGCCTGCTCCTTGAGCTTGGCAAAAATCATCCGGCCGGAAGTCGTCTGCAGAAGGCTGGTCACCACCACGTCCACCGTTTTCCCTATCAGCTTTTTCGAATCGTCGACAACCACCATCGTCCCGTCGTCCAGATACCCAACGCCCTGGTTGTACTCCTTGCCTT
>PLSJ01000443.1:6301-6431 GCA_003165115.1 Syntrophaceae bacterium
CCCCTCGTCTTCCGCACCGGGTCCTGGAGATCCGCGATGTGCTGAATTTCGTAAAGGACAAACTGGGGAATGATGAAGGTCCCTTCTATGAAGCCGGCTTCGCATACGTCCGCGATCCTGCCGTCGATGA
>PLSJ01000063.1 GCA_003165115.1 Syntrophaceae bacterium
TACTCCATATCGGCTACAGGGGCGCGCAGCAGCTTTTCGACAGGGTTGTCAACGCCCTGATAGAGGCGACGCAGGAAGGCTCGCCTGTCGGTTATAGTTATATATGAGGGGGTCTGTCATGAATTACGATGATCATCCGTGCTTCAGCGCTCACGGACGCCACACCGCGGCCCGGGTGCACCTGCCCGTGGCGCCCAGGTGCAACATGCAGTGCAACTACTGCGTCCGTGATTACGCGTGCGTCAACGAATCGAGGCCGGGGGTGACGAGCACCGTCCTGACACCCTTACAGGCCGCCGGCTATCTCGATGAGGTGGTGAAAAAGATCGAGAACATAAAGGTGGTGGGTATCGCGGGTCCCGGAGACCCCTTTGCCAACGGCGAAGAGACCATGGAGACCCTCCGGCTCGTTCGCGAGCGCCATCCGGACATGATGCTCTGTGTCGCCACGAACGGTCTCGATCTCTTGCCCTATATCGAAGAGCTCGCCTGGCTCGCCGTCAGCCATGTGACGGTGACGGTGAACGCGGTCGATGTGGAAGTGGGCGGCCGGATCTACGCGTGGGCGAGGACCGGCAAAAGGATCTACCGGCACCTCGACGCCGCCAGGGTCATTCAACGCAGACAAATCGAGGCTGTCAGCGCGCTGAAGAAGAACGGGATAACCGTCAAGATCAATACGGTCGTCATTCCCGGCGTCAATGACGACCACGTGGCGAAGGTGGCAAAGCGGATGGCGGAGATAGGGGCCGATATACATAACTGCATACCCCTTTACCACGTGGCGGGAACGGCCTTCGAAGACATTGCGTCCCCAACGCCCGAGGTGATGGAAGCGGTCCGCGGGCATGCCTCGGCCTATATGGCGCAAATGAGCCATTGCAGCCGATGCCGGGCGGATGCGGCGGGCATGATCGGAGAAGCCATGAGCGAGGAGGTCGCGGAGCTCCTGGAAAAGGCCGCCCGACCCGTGCCCTCGAAGGCGCGGCCTTTTGTCGCGGTGGCGAGCATGGAGGGTATTTTTGTCAACCAGCATCTCGGCGAGGCAAAAGGCCTCTGGATATATGGGATCAGGGACGGCGTGATCGATTGCCTGGGATGGCGGGGGACGCCGCCTCCCGGGGGAGGGGCGGACCGATGGGCCGACCTCGTCGACTCCCTGCACGACTGCGGCACGGTCCTGGCGAGCGGCATCGGGCCTATGCCCCAGTACGCCCTGGAGCGGGCCGGCATACGGGTAGTAATAATGGAAGGGCTGGCAAGGGAAGGGATTGATGCGGTATTTTCTGGGAAGGAGATTCCGCGGATGCTCCTCAGGACGCCGGGCCGATGCGGCATCGGCCGCCAATGCAGCGGCAACGGCGCCGGCTGCGGCTAAATAAGTGGATCAAAAAAGGAAGGAGGAAACACCGTGAAAAAACCGAAACATCATATCTTCGTGTGCGGAAGCTTTCGGGCAAACGGCGCCCCCCAGGGCGTATGCAACAAGAAGGATTCCCTGCAGTTGCTCCAGTATCTCGAACAAGAGCTGTCGGACCGTGGGATGACGGACGTCGCCGTGTCGAGCACGGGGTGCCTGAAACTCTGCGACGCGGGACCGGCCATGATCGTCTATCCCCAGAACTGGTGGTACGGCAGGGTCGAAACGGAAGGCGCGGTTGACGAGGTCATCGACGCCCTGGAGAAAGGTCAGCCGGCCGCTCGCTATCTGCTGGACGGGGAGTGATGGGGCCATGCGCGTCAAGAAAAAGGAGATAAGGGATAGGGACGTTATCGAGGGTCTCTTGAGAAAGTGCGCGGTCGGAAGGCTGGGCACCATCGGCAGTGGGGGCTACCCCGTGGTAAAACCCCTGAATTTTGTCTATCTCGACGGACGGATATATTTTCACTCCGCCCGCGAGGGCGAGAAGATCGACGATATGGCCAGAGACGACCGCGTATGCTTCGAGGTGGATGTGCCCATCAGGTTCGTGAAGGCCGCGCATGATCCCTGCGGTGCCGACTATCTTTACCAGAGCGTCATTATCAAGGGGCGGGCGCATCTTGTCGAGCACCTGGACGAGATGCTGAGGGTGTTGCGGCTACTCATGGAAAAATACCAGCCCGAAGGCGGTTATGGCGCGTTTCCAGAGGACAAGCTCGCGTTAACGGCCGTTGTGGCGATTGACGTGGAAGAGATGACCGGCAAAGAAGACCTGGGCGCGCACTATACTCCTACACGAGGCTCTCGTCCGTCCACCCGACCTTGACGATCTGGATTCGGCTCAGGTCGCTCACTCCCAGATGGTATTTCTTGTCCGCCACGGCGATGTGGATAGGCTCCACGTCGAGAGGCCTGTCCTCGCCGAAGCTCGCGATCCGTTTCAAACGCAGGATCTCAGCGCCCACGGCATCGACCGCGACAGGATCGGTCCCCACGATAATCCCCTTGTAAGGCCAGACGAAGCGCTTGTCAAAAAAGCTGGCCCCCCTTCCGTAGAATTGTGGCGTCAGGGCGACGAGGACGTTGAGTCTCGTCTTCCCCGCCACGACCGGCAATGTCCAGATGCGGCCGAGGTCCGCGCAGGCATTGGGATGATAGTCGGCCGGATGTGGCACGAATTGTATGTAGTTTTTGATCAGTGTCCCCACCCCGGCCCAGTGGTGGCTCCTCACGGGGCGGGTATTCACGAGCGCCGTGGACCGCAAAAAAACGGGATTCTCGAGGACCCCCCGGTCGGCCACCGCGATGTTCTCCTCACCTATGCCGACATCGAGGAGCCTTCGATGGATGGCGCNNAACTTAAGAATACGGGATGGTCGAGCACTCCCCGGTCGGCCACCGCGATATTCTCCTGGCTGATGCCGATGTCGAGGAGCCTTCGACGGATGGCCTCTTCCATTTCGGGCGGCGTAGGCAGGTTGCGCCAGGCGTTGGTCTTTATGCCCACCACGTCAGACTTCCTGAACAGGCTCTGCCATGCTTTCAGGTGCCCGTCCTTGCCGAGAAGCTTAGTTATTCCCTCATCGAGCATGGACTGGAGCACGGAGGGACGTATCTCTCCCGCGGGCCCGAGAACGTCCCGGTTCCTCACGAGGACTACCTTCGCACTCTCCTCGGCCCCGCCCTTCGAGGGCAAAACCGGACCGAGGGCTGTGGCCGCGACCAGTCCTGCCGTGCCCTTCAAGAAATCCCTACGGGTGAGCGCATG
>PLSJ01000428.1 GCA_003165115.1 Syntrophaceae bacterium
ATAGTCCAAATGCGTTTGCCCTGGTTCATGCCGGGCGATCCTATCATCTTCCCTTGAATTATGCTATAATCTATTCTTGCAGTTGGGCGTATCGTCCACGATCCCTGGAGCTTTTTGTTTCTTTGTCACGCGAAGTATTGGTCAAGCAACCGGATGTCCGCTGCCGGCATCCCCGAAAAGAGGGCGACATAATGATTTCCCGACGACAACTGCATATATTAGTCCTGGAAGCCGACAAAGATGTGGTCGGCGTCACCACGTCGATGCTCCAGGAACTGGGTCACCAGGCACGAGGGGAAACGGAAAGCCTCGCGGCGCTGAAAGCATTCTCCGAAGCGCCCGACGAATTCGATCTCGCGATCCTTGATTCGGTTATGCCCGACGTGACGGGACTGGAGCTTGCCGCGCGCTTTCGCCGAATACGGCGCGGCTTTCCCGTCCTGCTCTACGCGGATGGCAGCGACGTGTCTTCGGCCGAAAGAATAGAGGCCGCCGGTCTTGGCCGGGTTGTCTTCAAACCGCTCACTTCCGAGGAACTGGGAAGCGCGATAAAAGAGCCCCTTCACCTCGGTGTGTGAGCGAAAAAGCCGGACATATGAATGAGAACTGCGATTTTAGGCGCAGGGTTGACGGGGGCGTACCTTTATAGGCTGCTGTCGGGACAAGGCCGCCAGGTGGACGTCTTTGGTAGAGACCCCGGTACGCGATGCGGCATAAGTCCGTGCGCATGGGGGACGTCCCGCGGTTTCGCGGAGCTTCTGAAAGAGGCGGGGATCGATGCATCGGTCTATTCACTCAGCCATGCGGACCACGTCTGTATCGACGGACTGACGGTTGAAGCAGACCTCTTTACCTTCGACAAACAGAGACTCATCGAAGATATGCTGGCCGGCGCCAGGATAAACAGGTCGCAGCCCGAGGCCGGCTTGTACGAGAGGGTCGTCGACGCGACGGGTGTCGCGAGGGCGCTCCTGCCGCCGATCGTAGACGATTTCACCCTCCCCTGCGCACAGTTCAGGGTACGGACCGATGAGACGCTGGACAACCGCATTGAACTGGGGGGCATAGGTTATGCCTGGTGTTTTCCCCTCTCCAATCACGACTACCATATCGGCTGCGGCAGTTCTTTCTCGGACCCCATCGAGAGGCTGAAGGCCCTCGACTGGATCGGGTCCAACGGGACACCGCGAAAGATAGTCTGCGGCTGCAAGGGAGAAATTCGCCTTGCCTCGCCCCATGCCTCCCTGCCGTTTGTCGTTCACAAGCAAGGGTACGAGGTCTGGGGGGTGGGCGAAGCGATCGGCTGCGTGGCGCCCCTTGCCGGCGATGGGATTGTGCCGGGGTTGAAGAGCGCCCGGTTGCTTTTGGAATGGTGGGATGATCCGGACGGGTATACCCGCGCCGTGCTGCAGGAATTCGGCTGGATGAAGAAAGAGCGGGCGGTGGTCGACAAGCTGAGAAGACACGAAAAGCTCGGCCTCGACAGCGCGTGGGTGCTAAGAAACAATTCGAAAAGAATGGGAATGCAGGTGGGCTTGAGGGAGGCATCTATCCTGCTGCGCCACCTGGGCTGAACGCAACCGGATTAATCCGGATTCGACGAGGGGGCCTGAAAGCGGATGGACGGGCAAGGCCGGGCAGACATGGTTCGCCGTTTTTTTTCCGGCACGGGGAGTACATACGACCACATAGTCAACGTGACGACCCTGGGGTTCGACGGCCGGTGGAAGGAAAAAATAGTCGAAAAGATCCCGGCCCGGTCGATGCGCATCATGGACCAGGCCTGCGGCACGGGCATCCTCACGCTTAAGATAGCCCGTAAGTACCCTCATGCCGAGGTGACGGGCGTCGATGTGACGGAAGAGTATCTGCGCATCGCGAAAGAGAGGGTGAAGGAATCGGGTTTGCGCAACGTGGAGCTGATCCTGGGCCGGGCAGAGGATATCGTCCCCCGAGGCGGCTGGGACTGCGTCACCTCATCGTATCTCGCCAAGTACGCCGATCTCGATCGCCTCGTTCTGAATATAGGAACGATGCTTCGTCCGGGAGGGGCCGTCATCATGCACGACTTTACCTATCCCCCCAACCGGACCTTCGCCCGCTTCTGGGGGCTTTATTTCATCCTGTTGCAGACCGCCGGCGCCCGGCGATATCCCGCCTGGAAGCCTGCCTTTGACGGTCTGCCCGGATTGATCCGGGAAACGGACTGGGTGGAGCGGCTCCAGAGGCTCCTGAAGGAGCAGAATTTCACCGGCCTTACCGTGGAACCTCTCACCTTTGGAACCTCCGCCATCATCGCGGCCGTCTTACCCGGCAATAGGGCCATAATTCAAGAGAGCCGGTAACAGCGGCACTTCTGCGCGATTCCCTTGATTTTCACGGCGCCGGTTGGTATAACGAGCGTTGTTTTAATAAGGACAAGGGCCGGAAGAAAATGAACGATGAGGATAAGACGAAAGAGCAGTTGCTGAACGAGCTTAGCGAACTGCGGAAGCGCGTCGCCGGTCCTGACGAATCCCGGAAGCGCGCGGGGTCCGAGAGCAGGTACCGGAACCTGTTCGAGACGTTGCCGGACGGTTTTTCTTCGGTGAACATGGACAAACGGATCATCGAGGCGAACGCCGCGCTGCAGGCTATGGTAGGGTATACGGAGGAGGACCTGAGGTGTCTCACCTATGAGGACCTGACCCCGGAAAAGTGGCATGCCCTGGAGGACGGCATAATTCGGGAGCAGGTGATGACACGGGGTTATTCCGACCTTTACGAGAAGGAATACGTGCGAAAGGACGGCACTATCTTGCCGGTGGAAGTCAGGGTCCACCTCCTGAGGGGTAAGGACGGCAAACCGGTGGAGATGTGGGGATTCGTCAGGGATATCACCCGGCGCAAGCAGACGGAAGAGACGCTCAAGGAAACGGAAGAGCGGTACCGCGCGCTCGTGCGGCTCTCCCCGATGGGAATTTTTGTCCACTCCAATGATGGAATCGAATTTGCCAATCCTGCTTACGCCCAAATGCTCGGCGCGGAAACGGCCGAAGAATTGTATGAAAAACCGCCACTGTATTTTGTCCACCCCGATTACGTGGATCACATAAGGGCGAAAAGGAGAAGTATCATCGTAGATAAACAAGCCGCCCTTTTGAGCACACACAAAATGGTCCGCCTGGACGGCCGTGCGATAGACGTCGAGGCGATGAGCTTTCCATTCAGGCACAAGGGACGTGCCGGAGTGATGGTCGTCGTGCAGGACGTTACCCAGCGTAAGCAGGCCGAAGAGGCGCTGAGGAGCAGAGAGTGGGAGCTGGAGGATAAGTCGGTCAATCTCGAGGAGGCCAATGCAGCCCTGAAGGTATTGCTGAGGCATAGAGACGAAGACAAGAAGACGCTCGAAACCAGGGTCCTGGAAAACGTCAGGCGGCTCGTATTTCCCTATATCGAAAAACTGAGGGGCAGGGACCTCACCGATAGCCAGGCGACCTGCCTGAACATAATCGAGTCGAACCTTAACGAGGTGGTCTCGCCGTTCCTTCAGAAGATGACGGCCCTGTATGTCCATTTCACGCCCACCGAGGTTCAGGTCGCGGATCTCGTCAAGGACGGCAGGACGAGTAAAGAAATTGGCGAGTTCTTAAACGTAGGCAAGGGGACCGTTCATACCCACAGAAACAATATCAGAAAGAAGCTCGGTCTCAGTAATGAAAAAACTAATTTGCGCGCCTACCTCCTTTCGCTTCAGGAATAGCAAAAAACGCCGAAGTACTAAAGGCTCAATCGGCGCCGGCCAAGGGCCGGCCTGTTTCCGCTCGTCTTTACCCTACCGTAGAGAATACCTATACCCTATTTAGATAATAATTCACCCTTTATTTTCCTTAACTCCCGGCTATGATCGCCGATGAACATAACATGTATGGCATCTCCGCAGCGACCAGTGGTGCTTTCGGCGTTCCCGCGAAAGAAGACATGAGCCAGGGCCTCGAAGATGTCGTCCGGGGGTACGCGCGTGAGCTCAGGTCGCTGAATGCGTCTACGGAACAGGATTTCCTCTCCCTGGGAGGATATCTGGGCGATGCCCTCTCCACCGTGGCGAACATTTCCACGTCGGCGGCGGCAGTCGTGGAATTGGTTGCAAGCGATGAAATTGCGAGCGGCATAGACAGGCTCCACATGTTGCTCGGGTCCGTGGACGACCATTTCCGGCAATCAGACCTCGATCTGGAGCGCCGTGCCGGACCGCTGCGGCAGATGAGGGAGATGGCCGGCAGGACTCACGCACCCTTGTCCGTTTTTAAAAGGATCGTGAAACACCTCCATGTTCTGAGCGTTTCGACAAAGATAGAAAACGGCCGTATGGCCGATGACGGCAAGAGTTTTGACCTGCTTGCGGAAAGCGTGGAGCAGCTTTCAACGATGATCGCGTTAAAGTCGGGGAAGATCGTCGAAGGCCTGGCTTCTTTATGCGCGTCGATAGAAGAGACCCTTTTGAAGATGGTCACCGGCAAGGAATCGACGCGGGAACGGGCGCAGGAGATAGTGAACAGCCTCATTACGGGCCTTTCGGTGCTCGTGGACAAACGTTTCTCATCATCGGCGGCCGCATCCAGGGTGGCCCGGCATTCGGAAGAGGTGTCGGCAAGCATATCGGAGGTCGTTTCATCCCTTCAGTTCCACGACATCACCCGTCAGCAGATCGAACACGTGGCGGACATGCTCGACCACGCGGCGGCCGAAGGGTCGCGTGGCGCCGGTGACTCGGCCATTATGGAGTTCCTGGGAGATATCGGTGAGGGGACGTGGGCCGGCCGCGAAAGCGAAAGAATGCCGGGACCCCCTTTAGGACTTTGACCGGGGAGGAAAAAGATGAAGGTCGAAAAGCTGGCGGGAGACATCGAAGGCGGCGTGACACTCAGGCTGTCGGGGGATTCGGGCCTATCCTGCGCAGGGGAGCTGCGAGCGGCACTGGCCGATGCCCTCGCCACGGCGCGGGTGCTTGCGGTGGAGGCGGGTGCGGTGACCGATGCCGACGTCTCCACGGTTCAGCTCTTGTGCGCGGCCCATAAGACGGCGGTCAAGCTGGGGAAGGGCATCGAGCTTCTCGGCGTTTCAGAGGCGGTCGGCCGGGTGGTGAGAGACGCCGGTTTTCTCCGCCGCGAAGGGTGTATGCAGGGCATTGAACGGAACTGCCTATGGCTGGGAGGAGGGAGAGAATGGGCAAATGGATTATGACAGTCGACGATTCATCGAGCGTGCGGCAGATGGTCAGTCTCACCCTGAAGCACGAGGGCTACGAGGTGATCGAGGCCGCGGACGGCAAAGACGCTATTTCAAAGCTCGGTCATATGGGGGTGAACATGGTTATCACCGACCTGAATATGCCCAACTTGGACGGAATAGAGCTCATCAAATGGCTGCGGTCACAGGCGAGCTATAAGTTCATCCCCATCATAATGCTTACCACCGAATCCCGGGAGTCGAGGAAGCAGGAGGGGCAGAGCGCCAGCGCCACGGGTTGGATAATCAAGCCGTTCAGGCAGGAAGAGCTTCTCGGCGCAGTGAGGAAGGTGTTGGGATGACAGGACAGGGCGGGGCACTCACGGCGGTTTTTAAAGACGAGGCGTACAAGCTGCCCGATGATCCGTAGGCGGCCGTCCGGGCCGTTGGAGGCATGGTCCCGGATGCACCGAAACCAGCATCGAGGCAAAAGGAAGACTCGCAAAGAGACAGGGAGGTCAACGATGAACATCAGGGATATGAAGATCGGGGCAAGGCTTGGCGCCGGATTCGGGGTTCTCACGGCGCTGCTCGTGTTACTCGCCGTTTTCGGCATCAGCAGCATGAGTTCCATCAGCACCAGGATAGAGACGATAGCGGGAGAGGGAAACGCGAAGATAAAGATGGCGAATACGATAAACAAGGCCATCGACGACGTGCTGCTCGATGTGGTCGCCCTCGCCACGTCGGAAGATGCGGCAACCCTTCAAAAAGCGAAGGAAGAACTTCCAAAAGGACGGGCGACGCTTGGCGAATCGATCAAGGAGCTCGCGAGGCTGGATAAATCGGCCAGGGGCCGCGAGCTGATGGACATGGCAAATAAGGACCTTGCGATCGGCAAAGGAATAAACGATCGGATTACCCAACTGTTCGAAAAGAACAAAAGGAAAGAAGCGGCGGATGTCTACTTCAAGGAATCGAGACCCGCGTCGGCAAAAGTCCAGGAAGCCTTTGCGCAAGTCGCGAAGTACCAGGAAGAAGAGAACGAAAGGTTGTACAAGGGGGCGATGAGCACGTACGCCTCGACACGCAACCTGCTCGTCGGTGTCGGTATCCTCGCCGTCCTCCTGGCAGGCCTCGTCGCCTTCCTGCTTACCCGCAGCATCAAAAAGCCCCTCCAGGATCTCGTCGCGGCGACGGACAGGCTGGCCCTGGGCGACATGAGCGTCGTCATCGGGACGAAAGGCAAGGACGAGATGGGCATGCTGGCAGACTCGTTCAGGAACATGGTCGAGAATATCAAGGCCTCCGCCCTGGCGGCCGAGAAGGTGGCTAAAGGCGACCTCGACGTGGAGATACAAGTCAGGTCGGAACAGGACGTCCTCGGGAAGAACCTCCTTGCCATGGTGACCACCCTCAAAGACCTGATCGACAATATGGATAAACTGCACAGGGAACAGAAGGCCGGGGACATCGAGTATTTCATCCCCGAGGAACGCTTCTCGGGCGCCTATGAGCAGGTGGCGGCCGGCGTCAACCAGACCTTAAAGCTGCATGTGGACAATATACTCAAGATTCTCGGCATTCTCGCCTCTTACGCCGAAGGCGATTTCTCGGCAGTGCTCGAGAAGCTGCCCGGCAAACAGATAATCGCAAACGAGAGGATGGACCTCCTGCGCAACAACCTCCTGAAAGTTGTCGGTGAGATCCGAAGCCTGACCGAGGCCACCCGGGAAGGGAAGCTGAAGACAAGGGGCAACGCGGATGCCTTCGACGGCGACTGGGCGAAGCTCGTCGGCGGCATCAACGAGCTGATAGAGGCGTTCGTGAAGCCGATCAGCCTGACCGCCGCCTCCATCGACTCGATCTCGAAAGGCGACATTCCCCCGAAAATCACGGATGTCTACAACGGCGACTTCAATGAGATCAAGAATAACCTGAATCTCCTCATCGACGCGATGAACGAGGTGACGTCGGTAGCCGAGCAGATCGCGGGCGGCGACCTCACCGTCACGGTGAAGGAGCGCTCGTCCCAGGACAAGCTGATGCAGGCGCTCGGGAAGATGGTCCAGGGTCTCATCGATGTGGCGGGAGATATACGGGAAGCGGCAAGCCAGGTCGCGAGCGGCAGCCAGGAGATGAGCGCAACGTCCGAACAGATCTCCCAGGGGGCGACAGAACAGGCGGCATCCGCGGAAGAGGCATCCTCTTCGATGGAAGAAATGGCTTCGACCATCAAGCAGAACAGCGATAATGCGCAGCAGACGGAAAAGATCGCCCTTAAGTCGGCGGAGGACGCCATAGGGAGCGGAAAGGCGGTAACCGAGACCGTGGCTGCCATGAGAGAGATCGCCGGCAAGATATCGATCATCGAGGAGATTGCCCGCCAGACCAACCTGTTGGCGTTGAAC
>PLSJ01000490.1:0-2336 GCA_003165115.1 Syntrophaceae bacterium
CTCTTGAGACAAGAGAACTCAAAAAGAAGGAGCATCAAGACCAAACGTCTCAGGGCCGGGTGGGATATGGACTATCTCGGCAAGATACTTGAAGGTTCCGTCCAGTGACGGGGTATAGTCCAAATGCGTTTGCCCTGGTATTTTGCTCGTTTACAAGAAAATACCAAGGGGCTATAATTAAAAGTGGGAGTGTCCATTCTGACGGACGGTGGTGTCCGCCGAGGCATAGCGGGGACGATTCGGCGGACCGGACAGGCGCGGGGAGCGAAAAGGCCGATACAATCGAGGCTGCACGCCGAACGCATGGCGATGGGGGATGGGGATGAATAGTTCCATGGAGTACCTCAAAGCGATTGTCGAGTGCGTGGCGGATCCCGTTGTCGTGAAGGACGAGCGGCACAGGTTTGTCTACGTCAACGGGGCGGCGTGTGAGATGTACGGCAGGCCGCGCGGGGAGTTGGTCGGAAGAACGAACTACGAGCTTTTCCCGAAGGAGGAGGCTGACCTTTTCCAAAAAACCGATGACTTTGTCCTCGAGACGGGAATAGAGAACGTCAGCGAGGAGCGCGTCACCGATGCGCGGGGCAATGTCCGGACAATAGTGACGAAGAAGACCCGCTGCGGCGCCGGGGCGGGCGAAAAATACATCGTGGCCATCGTACGGGACGTCACCGAGGCCAGGAAGGCGGAAGAGGCCCTTCTCGAATCGGAGGTCAAATACCGCACCGTGGTCGAGAATTCTCTCGTGGGAGTCTACATTTACCAGGAGAACGCATTTCGCTTCGTCAACAAACAGTGGTGCGAGATATATGGGTATACCTGCGACGAGGTGGTCGATAAGCTGGGCGTCGTGGACATTACGCATCCGGACGACAGAGACGCCGTCCGGGACCATGTGACGGAATTGCTGTCGGGCAAACGGGATGCCAACAAGTTTACCCACGCCGCTACCAGAAAGGACGGCAAGGCGATTACCGTGAGCGTCCTCGGGAGCCGCATGACCTACAAAGGCCGGCAGGCTATCTCGGGGACCGTCTACGATATCACCGAACAGGAAAGGGCCGCGGGAGAGCTGCGGCAAAAGACCGCCTTCCTGGAGGCGCAGATGAATGCGTCCCTCGACGGGATCATCGTCGTGGACAAGGGCAGGAAGATCCTCCAGAACCGGCAGGCCGTCGCCCTGTTAAAGATCCCGGCGCACATCGCCGAGAGCGACGACAACCAGGCACAGATCGAGTGGGTCGAGGGCCTGGCCAAAGAGCCCGAAGAGTATCATCAGAAGGTCACCCATCTGTTCGCCCATCCCTACGAAACGACGCGGGACGATCTGGAGCTTAAAGACGGAACGGTCCTGGACAGGTACTCCAGCCCCATTATCGGCAAGGACGGGCAGTACTACGGGAGGATAGTGACGTTTCGGGACATCACCGGGCGCAAGAAGGCGGAAGAAGCCCTGCGCGCCAGCAGGCTCCAGTTGGCGGAAGCGATGGAGCTTGCCCACATCGTCTACTGGGAGTTCGACACGGCGGCGAACGCGTTCGTCTTTAACGATCCCTTCTACGCCTTTTACGGCACCACCGCCGAACGGGAAGGCGGATACCTCATGACGAGGGAAGCATACGCGGAGCGGTTCATACATCCCGACGACCGGCTGCCCTACTATCAGTTTGTGGAGCAGGATGCGTCGAGGATGGTCCCCGAATCGGTCGTCGACCTGGAGCACCGTATTATCCGCCGCGACGGGGAAGTGCGGTATATCCTTGCGCGGGTGAGGACCGTGAAGGACGATTCGGGCCGCATCGTGAAAAGGTACGGCGCGAACCAGGACGTCTCCGGGCGCAAGCAGATGGAGAAAGCATTACAGGAGAGCGAAGAGCAGTTCAGAAAAATGTTCGAGGAAAGCCCCTTCGGCATGGTGATGGCAGGCGCGGACTTCCGTTTTATCAGGGCGAACGAGGCTTTTCGCAGGATGCTTGGCTACACGGAGGCAGAGCTGGCCGCGCTCACCTTCAAAGATGTCATACATCCCGATGACGTCGCCGAGGATGAGCTTCACAAGGACGAGCTGGCCAGCGGAAAAGTCCCGCTCTATCGAACGGAGAAGCGATACCTCAGCAAGGACAAAGGGACCGTATGGGGATCTTCCACCCTCAGCATCATGCGCGGCGGAGACGGCCGGTTTTTGTATTACCTCACCATCGTGGAGGATATCAGCCAACGGAAGCAGTCGGAAGAAGAAAAGACACGCCTCGAATCGCAGCTCAGGCAGGCCCAGAAAATGGAAGCCATCGGCACCCTTGCGGGCGGCATAGCGCATGATTTCAACAACATGCTGG
>PLSJ01000490.1:2367-2559 GCA_003165115.1 Syntrophaceae bacterium
AGCAGATCCTCACGTTCAGCAGAAAGACGGAGCAGAGCAAGCGCCCGTTAAAGCTTTTGCCTCTCGTCAAAGAGACGGGCAAGCTCCTGCGCGGGACGCTGCCGAGCACCATCCGCATCGAGTTCGAGCTGCGGGCCGAGGAGGACACGGTAAACGCGGACCCTTCCCAGGTGGAGCAGGTCCTGATGAACC
>PLSJ01000490.1:2598-3191 GCA_003165115.1 Syntrophaceae bacterium
ATATTCGAGCCCTTCTTTACGACAAAGGAAGCCGGGCTGGGAACGGGAATGGGCCTTGCCGTCGTCTATGGCATCGTGAAGGGCCATAACGGCGTGATCGCCGTGGAGAGCAGCCCCGGCGCCGGGTCGGTCTTCAACGTATTCTTTCCCCTGGTCGATGAACGGGCGGGAGACCGGAAAGAAAGGACGGGCAGGATCCCGCGCGGCAGGGAACGCATACTGCTCGTCGATGACGAGCCCGCCGTGGTGGAAATGACCGCGCGGACCCTGGAGCGGCTCGGTTACGACGTGGAAGCGGCGGGCAGCGGGGTCGACGCCTGGAGCAGGTTTACGAAAGACCCTTACGCCTTCGACCTCGTCCTCACCGACCAGACCATGCCCGACCTCACGGGCATCGAGCTCGCAAAAAAGGTGCTGGGCCTGCGAAAAGAGATGCCCATCATCCTTTTTACCGGCTACAGCGAATCCGTATCACCCGAAACGGCACTGCAGGCGGGCATCACCGAATTCCTGATGAAGCCCCTCATAAAACGCGAAATGGCCGAGATCATCAGGCGTGTGCTGGACGCCCGCGCCGCAAAGAGCCGATAGAC
>PLSJ01000300.1 GCA_003165115.1 Syntrophaceae bacterium
CTCTTGAGACAAGAGAACTCAAAAAGAAGGAGCATCAAGACCAAACGTCTCAGGGCCGGGTGGGATATGGACTATCTCGGCAAGATACTTGAAGGTTCCGTCCAGTGACGGGGTATAGTCCAAATGCGTTTGCCCTGAACAATGCGGCAATGCGGTTGACACGAAGCTCCCGTATTTGATATGGTGTTAGACTCGGGTTGGTATCCGTGCATCGAAATCGGGCCGACCACTTGTAAAGATGGAAACGGTCGGGATCGATAAAATTCACGTCAATGACAGGTCATTCTGCGTCTCCTATCCCTTGGAAGACGAGCTCCTTCTCGCCTCCGTGGCCAAGTTCGGTGTCCTTGTCCCCATCGGCCTGCTGCGGCGGGACTATCCGGTCATCGTGACCGGCTTCAAGAGGCTCGAAGCGGCAAGGCGACTGGGCATCGGGGCGCTGCCCTATGTGTTCCTGGATATCGGCGAGAGGCAGGCGCTGCTCACCGCGATACACGACAACATGAGCAGGCCCCTCAACACGGTCGAGAAGGCGTTCTGCATCAACAAAATGCTCGCGGCGGGCTTCGCTGTGGAGGACGTCCACGAGGTCATGACGACGCTCGGCCTTCCTCCCCGTGAGAATATCCTCAAAGCGGCCGTTTCGGCCGCCTGGGCGGAGGACGAGGCAAAATCGTTTATCGTGAAGCACCAGCTCCCCCTGTCTCTGGTCGAGCAGCTTTTCTGGTTCGAGCCCGGGGAGCGGCATGAGATCATCCGCCTGGCCGGCGCCGTCCAGGTGAGCATAAGCTCGTTCCGGGAGATGCTGCAGCTCATGATGCTCTTGAAGGTGAAACGGGGAGCGATAGATTTTCGGCAGCTCGACGGCGCGAAAGATGCGGACGCGATAAGACGGAGCCTCAAAAAGCAGACCCATCCGCTTCTCTCGGACCTTGAGGAAAAGCTCGCCGGGTTGCTGTCCGCTGCCGCCCTTCCTCCACATATAAAGGTGCGGGTGGATCCCGCGTTTGAAAAGGAGTCGATAGACATTTCACTACGGGCCGGGAACAGCAGGGAAATCGAAGAGGCGCTGAAGAAGCTGGAACGCCTCACGGGGCAGGGCCTTTTCAGGAGCATATTTGAGCTTACCCACGGTACGCCGCATAGAGTCTGAGGGCAGTGTCGTCAGGGACTGCCCGGGGACCAGAAAGCACATCTGCTGCGGCTATAAGACGATCGACCTTATAGAAGGATGCCCGCTTTCCTGCTCTTACTGCATCCTCAGGGGCTATCTGAATAACCCCGGCATCAGTGTCAGGACGGACACGGGCGCAGTCATCGAAGAGATCGACCGGGCCATCGCAAGCGAAGAGACCCACGTGCTTCGCTTCGGGACCGGGGAGCTTTCGGACAGCCTGGCGCTCGACGAAAGCCTGCGCGTGAACGGACCGGTCGCACGGTTCTTCGGAGAGAGGAGAAAGGCGCTCCTGGAGCTGAAATCGAAATGGGCCGCCCTCGACCACCTGCGGCCCTCTCTCAACCCCTACGTGGTCGTCTCCTTCTCGGTGGCGCCGCAGAGGATGATAGACGCGGAGGAAAAAAGGACGAGCCCCGTTTCCGGGCGACTCCGGGCACTCAAAAAGGCCCAGGACTGGGGCTGTTTTGTCGGCCTCCACTTTGACCCGGTAATTATCTACGAAGGATTCGAAAAGGATTACGCCGATCTGATAGATGAGATCGCGGGCACGCTCGATTTAAAGAGGGTTATCTGGGTCAGCGTGGGCTGCCTGCGCTTTACGCCCCCTCTCATGAAGCTGTTCCTGCGTGAGTCGCGCGCAAACCTGCTCCACGGCGAGTTTATCATGGGTGAAGACGGCAAGTTCCGCTATCTCAAGACGGAGAGGGTAAGAGTCTACAGGATGCTGTACGACCGGCTCCTGGAAAAGGAGCCGGGTCTTTTCGTCTACCTCTGCATGGAGAGGGCGGATGTGTGGGATGAGGCGACCGGCCGGGAGATAGAGACAAGTGAGGACCTGACGACGTGTTTTGACAGGAGAATAGGCCAGTTCTACGGAGGTTCTTTCGCATGGGATTCAACAAAACGGGCATCGCAGGGCACATGAAATAATGGATATCATCTCTTTCGTGTCTTTCACCTTTAAGGAGGCGCGCTACATAAAACGCTGGATCGCGGCCGGGATCATCCTCCTTATTCCTGTCGCCAACTTCCTCTCCCTGGGATATCTCTCACGGTCGTCGAGCCTCACCATGATAGGCGGCATCGGGCTTCCTACGTGGGAGAGGAAGAACGAGCTGTGGAGGGAGGGGGCAAGGCTCGTCTACATCATGATCCTTTACGAAGCCCTTCCCTGCTCCCTTTTCTCTTTCAGCTTCCTTTTGTCGAGTTTCGGCAACGTTGTCACCGTTTTCATCGGGGGCATCGTGAAGGTCCTCGCGGTCCTCGCTTTCATCTTTTGTTCGTTTTTCATCCCCTTCGCCTTTTGTGTCTCCGTGCAGGATACGGACGTGCGCAGGGCCTTCGAGTTCGAGAAGATAGCGGGCGCGGTGAAAGAAGTCCTTGTGGCCTATGTCGCGGGGTACGGCCTCGCCGCCATTTGCATGTACGTCGCGTACAGGTTCCATGTCATTCCCTATCTTAGCTTTGCCCTTTCATCCGTCCTCATTTACTACGTCCTCCTCGTTTCCACGTACTATTTTACCCGGCTCTTCATGAGAACGAGCCTGTCCGCGGGGAAGCTGTCGTAGGAGCAGGGGCGGTCTCCGGCGCACTTCTTGCGAATTGTGCAATTCCAATGACTTCCTGATATCCGCATCTGCGGCCGGTCCAACTACACGGTTGCAGAGTTCGCGAATTTCTTGTAAGATAGGGTATTCTGGTAGACAGCTTACCGGCTGTAAGATGGCTTTGAGTTCACAACGGGTGTGGTCGCAGCGGGATGACACAGGGCATTCACGGCGGTAGCCTATCAAAATCCGTCCCCTTCAACTGTGCGCTCCATCAGGAGAGCACATGGATCGACTCCTGACGGTTCCTCGCTCCATCGCTTACCTGTGTGTCCGGGATCTCTCGGTCACACCTGTCGTCCTACTAACCCCCACATTTTGACGAAGGGAAGGCACCTCGATTCCGCCGATCGCAAAGGCGCGAATTACCATATCGGCTTTTTGCCGGCTAGGGGCAAGAGGGCAGCATGCATCGCGGGCCGCATTATCGTGACAAGGAGGATCGTTTGGCTATGAAAGGCATCATATTGGCAGGGGGCAGCGGCACAAGGCTTTTTCCGGTGACCCTCGGCGTCTGCAAGCAGTTAATACCCGTCTACGACAAGCCGATGATCT
>PLSJ01000486.1 GCA_003165115.1 Syntrophaceae bacterium
GTTCTGGTGGCCTTCTCAGGATTGCATCTCGAAAATCTACAAAAGGAACGGCATAAGCGACCCGCGGAAAGAACTCGATGTCTTCGAGTTCTACGATCCGTGCGCATGGGTATTGGCGGAGAGCTTCTCCATAATGGGACTCTGTGAAAGGAACGATATCGGCAAGCTGATCGACAGCGGAAGGACGAGACTGGACGGGGCGACGCCGGTCAACCCTTCGGGCGGGACGCTTTGCACGAACGCGATCGGTGATTCCGCCATGATGCGGCCTGCGCAGCTTGCCCTTCAGTTGAGGGGAGATGCGGGTGATTATCAGGTGAGCAAGAAAGTATCGCGCGGGCTTGCTCACGGGCTGGGTGGCGACTTTGCCGGTGCCTGTTTGCTGCAAAACTATCTCTAACAATAGGGGCGAGCTATGAAGACTAATGACAAGGAATATTTGACCATAAGGCACGAGGTGAGGATGCCGTTCAAACAGACTGCGGGGAAGTATCTTTCCAGGTTCCTCGCCGAGCTGAGAGATAATGGGAAGATCGTGGGGAACAAATGCCCGGAGTGCGGAAGGATCAACCTGCCCCCGAACATAACCTGTGGGTTCTGTAAGATCAGGATCGAGGATAAACCGGAAAACTGGGTCGAGATGTCCGATAAAGGCAAGGTGGTCACTTTTCTGGAGATCACGGATAGGGACACGGAGCCGTTGACGGGAAAAGTACTAGGGAGGACCAACCCGGGAGCCCAGATACTGCTGGACGGGTCAGAGGCGGGCAGGTGCACTCCCCTTTACCACCTCCTTGAAGAAACCGATATGGCGAAAATCCACCTCGGCATGCGGGTCCAGGCCGTGTGGAAACCCAGGGAAGCCAGGACAGGGAACCTGGGCGATATCGAGCACTTCAGAACAATCACTGACTAAGAGAGGACCGACCAATGACGAACACGACAAGAGAGGAAGTATTTGTCACCGAGAAACCCTTCGAAACATGGTTTGCCTACTCTGCAGGCACTGTCTGCAGCGAGTTCCTTACGGAGCTGAGGGACAACAAAAAAATTCTCGGCAGAAAGTGCCCGGAATGCGGCCGTGTGCTGGTGCCGGCAAGGCCGACCTGCGCCAGGTGTTTCAGGCAGACGGAGGGGTGGCGGGAAGTGGGCCACACGGGAACGGTAGTCAGCTATACCGCGGTGTACGAACCCTCGCCCGGGCGGGACAACGTGCAGCCGGCGCTGTTCGGTATCATCCGTCTGGACGGCGCCGACACCGGCTTCGTCCATATGCTGGGGGAGGTCGATCCAAAAGATCTCCGTGTCGGCCTGAAAGTCCAGGCAGTATTTGACGAAGAGCGACAAGGCGACATCCGGGACATAAAGTATTTCAAGCCTCTGAAATAGAGGGGGACGGGATGGAAAAGACTATTATCACAGTGGCTGTGACAGGATCTCTGACGACAAGAAAACAGAATCCCAATTTGCCGATAACGCCCGAGCAGATAGCGGACTCGGTTGTGGAGTGCCAGGATGCGGGTGCGGCCGTCGTGCATCTGCATGTCCGCGATCCATTAACGGAAAAGCCCGTACAGAGCGTCGATCTCTTCAAAGAAGCAATCAAGCTGATCCGAAAGAAATGCGACATCATGGTCAACGTCACGACCGGCGGTGGGCCGGGCATGTCG
Source organism: Syntrophaceae bacterium (assembly GCA_003165115.1). Lineage (GTDB taxonomy): Bacteria > Desulfobacterota > Syntrophorhabdia > Syntrophorhabdales > WCHB1-27 > BOG-1155. The sequence continues at coordinate 1,671 of PLSJ01000486.1, forward strand.
TTGGAGGAAAGGATCGGTGTGATCTCATCTCTTTGCGCTGATAGGGAGGTGAAGCCGGAAATGGCGTCCCTGAACGCCGGGTCCATCAACTTCGGCTTGTTTAACCGCGACAAACGGCAGTTTGTCCTGGATGACGTCCAGATGAATCCATGGAGCGGGCTGCTCCATTTTGCGGACACCATGAAAGAGTGCAACGTAAGACCGGAAATTGAGATCTATGACGCCGGAAAGATCCACAACGCGACCTTCCTTCGCGATATAGGCGCTTTGAATACGCCTTTACAGTTTCAGTTCGTATTGGGTGTGCTTGGCGGTATGCAGCCCTCCGCGGAGAACCTGCTGTTTCTCAAGAACTCGGTTCCATCCGGCTCGATGTGGGGACTTTGCTGCGTCGGTCTCAGCATTTTCTCTTTGGGTCCCGTCGCCATCAGCCTCGGCGGCAATATTCGAGTAGGCTTCGAGGACTGCATCTACATTTCAAAAGGGGTCCTCGCGCAGAGCAACGCACAGATGGCCAAGAAATTAGCCATGATGTCGAGGGAGATGGGCCGCGAGGTCGCCTCACCGGCTGAGGCAAGGCAGATACTGAAGCTTGTTGCATGAACAAATCTTGCCCGGCAGCCTTTTCATCGGGTAATAAGAGGACAACGAGATGAGCGATGCGTCGGTGTTATTCATGAAGGACAAGGGAATAGGGACCATAACGATCAACCGCCCGGAGGCGCGCAACGCGCTCAACAAGGCCGTGCTTGCGCAACTGGACGATATCCTGCGGGAGGTTAAGGCCGACTCACAAATAGGCGTCGTGATCATCACGGGTGCCGGCACAGAAGCGTTTGTGTCAGGTGGAGACATCGGTGAGCTTTCGGCCATGGCTTCGGTCATGGAAAGCTGGGAAGTATCGAGAATGCACCAGGCGGTGCTGGACCGTATGGAGCGCATGGAGAAGCCCTCCATTGCTGCTATACGGGGATATTGTCTGGGTGGAGGCCTGGAGGTCGCCATGGCCTGAACGCTGCGGGTCGCTTCTGACGACGCTATCCTTGGGTTGCCGGAGGCATCCCTCGGGATTATCCCGGCCTATGGCGGAACGCAGAGGTTGACACGTCTGGTGGGAACGGCGAAGGCCGCGGAAATGATCCTTACCGCGAAGCCGATTCCGGCCCACGAGGCTTTTCGAATAGGTCTGGTCAATCAGGTGGTGCCTTCAGACGATCTTATTTACACGGCCAGGGGCCTGGCAGAGAGCATTCTGGAAAATGGACCTACGGCAATCAGGTTTGCAATGGACGCCATCCGGCGCGGGAGAGAGATGTCCCTCGACAACGGTCTTGCTTTTGAGTCGGCCCTCGGCTCGATATGCATAAGGTCGCCGGAGGCCGCTGAGCGGCTGAAGGCTTTTCTGGGCAGGCGAAAATAGCGTAGTTATAGTGAGCGGCCGGGCCGGCCTTTAGATATCCCTGGCGAAGTAGTGAACGGAAGCGGACAGAGGGTCGCGGCAAAGTTATGAATAGTGAGCGTGGGGGGCACATGGATAAGGTGTGCACTCGGGACGAAGCGCTGAAGAAGATAAATGGAGTGAGCATAAAAGAGGCTAGAACAGAGGCTCAGTTGATTATTCCTGACCATGCGGCTGGCATGTAGTGTTAACTGTGAGAGTTATTACATGAAACAGGCTCTTTCGAGAGGGGGTGTGTCGTGAGACAACCGGTTTGGATTCCATCCAGCGATAGAATCAAGAACGCCAATATGACCCGTTATATCGAGTTCATAAACAAGCACTACGATAAGAACTTCACGGGTTACTTCGAACTCTATGAGTGGTCGATCGACAGTATTTCCGATTTTTGGACATCCCTGTGGGAATTTTTTGAGATCAAGGCGTCGAGGAAGGCCGAAAAAGCGGTGGACGACCTGGGCAAGTTCCCCGGCGCCCGGTGGTTCCCCGGCGCCCGGCTCAATTTCGCGGAGAACCTCCTGCGTTATCGCGACGACAAGACGGCATTCATCTTCAAGTGTGAGACAAAGCCGTCCGTGCGAACGACTTACGCCGAGCTGTACCGGACGGTGAGTCAGGTCGCCTCGGCCCTGAGAGGAATAGGGGTAACGAAGGACGACCGGGTGGTCGGCTATATGCCGAACATCACGGAAACGGCCGTTGCCATGCTATCGACGACTAGCATTGGCGCCACGTGGGCGTCGTGCGGCTCAGAGCTGGGCATGCAGGCGGTGATCGACCGTTTCAGCCAGATCGCCCCGAAAGTGCTCTTCACCGTCGACGGCTACCCCTACAAGAACAAGCCCTTCCCGCTCCTTCCCGACGTGAGGGCAGTGGTCGACGCAGTCCCGTCCATAGAGAAGGTTATTGTCGTCCCCTATGTGAGCGAGTCGCCTGATATTTCGCCGATTCGCAACGCCGAGACGTGGGGCTCGTTCCTCGCGAAAAAGCAGGAGGGGGAGATCGCCTTCGAGCAGGTGGATTTCAATCACCCGGTCTACATCATGTTCTCCTCGGGGACAACGGGGAAGCCCAAGTGCATGGTCCAGAGCGTTGGCGGCATATTGCTCAACCAGTTGAAAGAGCTGATCATCCATTCCGACCTGACCCGGGATGACACGGTCCTCTATATGACCGCGCCGTCGTGGATGATGTGGAACTGGTTGATGGCGGTTGTCGGAGTGGGCGCAAAAATCGTCCTCTTCGACGGCAACCCCGGCTATCCCGACCTCGGGACGATGTGGAAGCTCGTCGACGACGAGGGGATCACGTTCTTGGGGACGAGCGCCACCTATCTCAATATGCTGAAGAGTCAGGAATACAAGCCGAACGAGCACTTTCACCTGACGTCACTCCGAGCCATGGGTCAGACGGGCTCGCCACTGTCAGCGGAGGGCTTCGAGTGGGTCTACCGACATATCAAAGCCGACCTTCACTTCAATTCCCTCGCCGGCGGGACTGACATCAATGGCTGCTTTGCCATGGGCGTTCCCATCCTGCCCGTCTACGCGGGACAGCTCCAGGCGCCCGCCCTTGGCATGAAGGTCCAGTCATACGACGAGAA
>PLSJ01000306.1:0-182 GCA_003165115.1 Syntrophaceae bacterium
AAAGCTCATGGAGCCTCCCCCCTCAACCTCGCTCCGCTCGTAAATGCGCACCTTTAATGGCCCCCTTTCTTCTCCCTCTTTTCTTCTATCGCCGCCTGGGCCGCGGCCAGACGCGCCACCGTGACGCGGTAGGGCGAGCAGCTTACGTAGTCGAGGCCCAGCTTGTGGCAGAACTTGACCGA
>PLSJ01000306.1:292-2515 GCA_003165115.1 Syntrophaceae bacterium
TCGGTATCTCGATCATGGTCCCCACCGTGTAGTCGACCTTCGCGCCGTACGTTGCGAACACCTCGGCGGCGACACGGTCTACCACGTCCTTCTGGAGGCGCAATTCGTTCACGTCGCCCACGAGCGGTATCATGATCTCCGGTTTTACCTCTGTCCCCGACTTCTTCACGTCGCAGGCNNTCGAAGATGGCGCGCGCCTGCATCTCCGTGATCTCGGGATAGAGGATGCCCAAGCGGCACCCGCGCAGCCCCAGCATGGGGTTCTGCTCTTTCAGGCTCTCCACCTTCGTCGCGAGCCGGTCGTAGGTGATGCCCATTTTGGCGGCGAGGTCGCGCAATTCGTCCTCCCCGTGGGGCAGGAACTCATGGAGGGGCGGGTCGAGGGTCCTGATCGTCACCGGCAGGCCGTCCATCACCCGGAAAAGCCCGGCGAAGTCGCCTTTCTGCATGGGGAGCACCTTGGCAAGCGCCTTTTTGCGCCCCTCTATGTCTTCGGCGACGATCATCTCCCTCACCGCGTCGATCCGCTCACCCTCGAAGAACATGTGCTCCGTCCGGCACAGGCCGATCCCTTCCGCCCCGAAGGCCAGCGCCACCCTCGCCTGGTCGGGCTGGTCCGCGTTCGTCCAGACGCCGAGACGCCGCGATGCGTCGGCCCACTTCATGAGAGAGTCGAAATCCCGGTAGATCGGGGATTCCTCGGGCTTCAACGTCTTGTCGACGAGGACGCGCAGCACTTCCGAGGGGATGGTCTTTACCTCACCCGCGAAGACTTCGCCGGTGCTCCCGTTGAGCGAGATGTAGTCGCCTTCCTTGATGGTGATGCCTTTCACCTTTATCGTCTTTGTCCGGTAGTTGATGTCGAGCTCGCCGCAGCCGGCGACGCAGACCTTCCCCATCTGCCGCGCCACGAGGGCCGCGTGGCTCGTCATGCCGCCGCGGGACGTGAGGATGCCCTGGGCCGCGTTCATGCCCCTGATGTCTTCGGGTGAGGTCTCGTTCCTCACCAGGATCACCTCTTCTCCGCGTGCCGCCCAGGCCTCCGCGTCTTCCGCGTTGTAGACCACCTTGCCCGTCGCCGCTCCCGGCCCCGCGTTGAGGCCCTTCGCCGCGAGCCTCCCTTCCTTGAGGGCCAATGCGATCTCCTTCGGGTCGAATATGGGCCTGAGTATCTGGTTGAGCCCGTCGGGGCTCACCCGCATGAGGGCCTCTTCCCTGTCGATCAGCCCTTCCTTTACCATGTCGACGGCGATCTTGAATTCGGCGAACGAGGTCCGCTTGCCCGTCCTGGTCTGGAGCATCCAGAGCTTCCCGCGCTGGATGGTGAACTCGACGTCCTGCATATCCTTAAAATGGCGCTCCAGGATCGAGCGGATCTCCAAAAGCTGCCCGTATACCTCGGGCATCTCCTCTTCGAGGGAGGGCACGGAGGGGTCTGTCTTCGAAGCCTTGTTGATGGGCAGGGGCGTCCTCGTCCCGGCCACCACGTCCTCGCCCTGGGCGTTCAGGAGGTATTCGCCGAAGAAGACGTTCTCCCCGGTGGAAGGGTTCCTCGTAAAGGCGACGCCCGTGCCTGAATCGGTCCCGATGTTGCCGAAGACCATGCTCTGGACGTTGACCGCCGTCCCCCAGGAGGCGGGTATGTCGTTCATTCTCCTGTATGCCTCGGCCCTCGCGTTGTTCCAGGACTTGAAGACGGCCCCGATGGCGCCCCACAACTGCTCGACGGGGTCTTCGGGGAATTCGACGTCCAGTTTCGCCTTGATGAGCGCCTTGAACGACGAGACGAGGTCTTTCAGGTCATCGACGGTAAAATCGATGTCGAGCGTGATGCCCCTGGCCTTCTTCTTTTCATCGATGAGCGCTTCGAAGGGGTCTTCCTCCTGCTTGCTCTGGGGCTTGAGCCCGAGCACCACGTCCCCGTACATGGCGACGAAGCGGCGGAAACAGTCCCAGGCGAACCATTCGTTCCCCGTCAATTCCGCGAGCCCTTTCACCGTCCGCGCATTCAGCCCGAGGTTGAGGACCGTGTCCATCATGCCGGGCATGCTCGCCCTCGCCCCGGACCTGATGGAAAGCAGGAGCGGGTTCTTGGGGTCGCCGAATTTCATGCCCATCAGCTCTTCCACCCGCTTCAGGCTCGCGAGGACCTCGTCGGTCAGCCCTTCGGGGAATTTCATCCCGTGTTGATAAAAGAGGGTGCAGACCTCCGTGGTGATGGTG
>PLSJ01000251.1 GCA_003165115.1 Syntrophaceae bacterium
GTGACATTTTACTGTTGCAATAACAAACAAAAATGAGTATCTGTAACTTTTCCGCACCCTTCACGCTGCCTGTGAATCCGCTTTTCGGCCCTTGTCTCGGCTCAAGGACCCTCGAAGGATTGACATAAGGCGTTTGCATTCATAAATTCAGTATGTCCGTCTTATGAGCGGCGCTAAAACAAAAGAGGAGAGGTGAATACAATGCTCGACGAGAAGCAGGTCAGGGCGTATCACACGAAGAGGAAGGAGTATGTATGTGACCTATGTGCGACCGACGAGGAAAAGGCCGACCCCGGAACGAAGCCGGTGGTTGCGGAAGATGTGATCCATGATACCGGTCCTTTGCAGTGCGTCAGGTGCAAGAAGAAGATCGCATAGACGACCCGGTGAGCGTGCGGCGACGCGCTCACCTGCCGTTTTCGCCCGTCAGACCCCGCCGTATACGAATCCGTGAGGGATTCGACCGGGCGCACCCTTGTCTTCAGGGTGCGCCCTAGTATTCTTCCAGGTGGTACCATTCGGCGTCCTCAAGCCACTGCTCCGGCCGCGAGACAAAATCGATGATCTGTTGCAGGATGAAGTAGTGCTTCTTTTCCTCGCCCGCCACCTGGAGAAAAGTTTCCCGCTCCGTCGGGTTTTCCGTTTGCGCCGCCCTTTCGCGGTAGAAGTCCTCGGTCATCTTTTCTATGTCCTGGGCCTTCGTGTAAAGGTCGATCTCCGAGACGCCGATACTCTCCAGTTGACCCTCTTCCTTCATCCTGACGAAGATGTTTTTTACGTCCTTCAATATGGTGGTATCGGGTGATTGCCAGGGCGTGCCCTCTTTCATCTTGCTGAAGACGTTGTAGTGGATGACTTCGGCATCGGCGAGCATCGTCAGTATCCTGGTCAGACCCTTATGCGCCGAGCGGCTTGCCCCTTCGCGGTAATAATTTTCGCCGTCTTTCTCCATTTGCATGGCATAGTCGTAGACGTTCATCTTCACCCCCGTAAGCTCTGCTTTTTTCGCATGATACACCGAGTATAAGCATGAAATGGCGCGTCCGCCAAAAAGGGCGTCAATACCTGCTAAGGAGCAGGGGCAAAGAGTCGGCGACCAGGTAGCCCCGGCGGGAGGGACGGAGCCTGCCGGCGCGTATCGTGACGAGTCCGGCGCGCTTCAGCTCGCGGACCGCGGGCAGGGACTCTTTCCCCAGGGAGGGGAGGCCCACCCCGTGACTGGTCCGGAGCCCCAGGTAGAGCGTTTCGAGCTCAAGCTGTTCCGGGGAGAGGGATTCCTCTCCTTCGACCGGCCTCATCCCCCGGTTAAGGGCCTCGCAGTATCGCTCGACGGACCGGTGGTTCCACCACCTGCCGGTCCCGTCGAACGAATGGGCCGCGGGACCGAGTCCGAGGTAGTCAACATGCTCCCAGTATTTCTGGTTGTGGCGGCAACAGAGCCTTTTCGAGGCCGCAAAATTGGAGACCTCATAGTGCATGTAGCCGTGCGCCTCCAGGAACCGGGACGTGAGGAGGAAAAGATCGGCCGACTGCTCTTCGTCCGGCAGGAGGAGCCCGCCCGTGCCGACCATGCGGCTGAGCGGCGTTTCGCCTTCCGGCGTCAACTGGTAGCACGAGAGGTGGGCAGGTGAGAAAGAGACGGCCCGTGTCATTGTCGCGAGCCAGGTGTCATGTGTCTGTCCCGGCAGGCCGTACATCAGGTCGATCCCTATGTTCGAGAACCCCACGTCCCCGGCTGCCGACACCGCCCGTTCCGCACCGGCCGCCGTGTGCCTCCGCCGGAGGAAGGCGAGCTCGTTATCGTCGAAGGACTGGACGCCGAGACTGAGGCGATTGACGCCGAGAGACTTGATGCGGGTGAGCCGGGGCCCGTCCAGGTCGTCGGGGTTTGCCTCCATGGTGATCTCGGCGCCGGCCGAAAAGGTGAAATGCTCGTGCAGCGTGTGGAACAGGGCAGCCATCCGCCGCTCGTCGAGACAGGTGGGCGTGCCGCCGCCGATATAGAGGGAGTCGAATCGGGTGAACCGGTCTTTATAGAGCGCGATCTCTCGCGCGAGGGAGTCGAGCCACGCATCCTCCAAACCGGTGCGCGTGACCGAGTAAAAGTCGCAATAGACGCACTTGGTGCGGCAGAAGGGGACATGCACGTAGAGACCGGGTAGTGAAAGCGGTTGGGGGGACACTCCTCTCGCCCCTTGTCTTTCGGAGGGGTGTCCCCCCTCCACATTACTCCTCATCGCTCGTTCTCAGGGCCGCCATGAAGGCGCTCTGGGGGATCATCACCGCGCCCACCTGTTTCATCCGTTTCTTGCCTTTCTTCTGCTTTTCGAGGAGCTTCCGCTTTCTGGTGATGTCGCCGCCGTAGCATTTCGCGGTAACGTCTTTCCTGAAAGCCGAGATGGTCGAGCGTGCGATGATCTTCCCCCCGATGGCCCCCTGGATGGCGATCTTGAACTGGTGCTTCGGTATCTCCTCTTCAAGATTGTCGCATATCTTGACCGCCCGCTCCCTGGCGCGCTCTTTGTGGACGATCACCGAGAGGGCGTCCACCTTTTCACCGTTGACGAGGATGTCCAGCTTTATCAGGTCACTCTCCCTGTAGTCGATGATCTCGTAATCGAAGGACCCGTAGCCTTGAGTAATGCTTTTGAGCCTGTCATAGAAGTCGAAGACGACCTCTGCCAGCGGCATGTCAAAGCTGATCTCCACCCTGCCGGGCGTGGGGTACGAGAAATGTGAATTGACGCCGCGCCGGTCCATACAGAGCTTCATCACGGCCCCCACGTACCGCTCCGGGATCAGGATGCTCGCCCTGATAAAGGGCTCTTCGCTCTTTTCTATTGCTGCCGGGTCAGGGTAGTACTGGGGGTTGTCGACGGTGAGAACGGTCCCGTCGCTCAAATAGAACCGGTACTGGACGCTCGGCATGGTCATGACGATGGACTGGTCGAATTCCCGCTCCAGCCGCTCCTGCACGA
>PLSJ01000036.1 GCA_003165115.1 Syntrophaceae bacterium
GCGCCATGAAGAACCTTGTCCTTGAAGGCTCATGGATAACAAAGAGAATGAAAGCTGTCCGCTTTCATCTGATCAATCTGCCCGGACGGGTCATGGAGCATGCGCGGGAACTTATTGTCCGCTTGTCCGGGAATCATCCCTCGTTCGACGTGCTGCTGAATGCCCGTTTGAGAATCATGGAGCTTGGCTGTGCGCCGTCGGGGTAGAGACGCAAAAACGGATAGACGCAAATGGTCGAGAAAGAAGAGCGCAAAGGAGGAGTTCGCCCAAAATTGGCCTTGAGGAGGGCCTAAACGACGCCTGGATGACGAAATGAACTGAAAGCCTCTCTTTGATGCTTTTTTTCGGGTAGGTTTTGTTCGATCAGTTCCTTTTGAGGGTCTTAAAGGGGGTCGGGCAAGAAGAGGCGGTGGATTTGGGGCCGGTGCGCCCCTTTAACTGAAAAGAAGAGTATGGTAGTCTGGAGAGAGTACAGAACGATCACCGGAGGCAGGCCCTGAGGATCGATCCGAAGACGACAACGAGAGACAAGGTGTGTGCCATCATGAAAGAGGTGGGTCTGAGTGTATTGGTATTGTTCCAGCCCCGGAGCGAAAAGCGCTCTTCCTTTGCCTTCCGTCTCATTGTCCGCTCCATGAGGCGCCAAAGCAAAAGCGAGAGCACGAGGACAAGCCCCATGGCCTCGATGCGATGGGGCGTCTTGAGGAACACGTCGTTGACGACGAGCGGGTCCTTCAAGAAGGCAAAGTTCCTCTCAATTCCGTCCTGCTCCTTGTAGAGCCTCAGTATATCGATTCCCTCTTTCTCTTCCGCCGGTACGTTCGTGAGAAGCACAAAACAGCCGGCCTCTTCGCGCAGTTTCTCGATGGCCTCTTTTTTCTCCCTTACCTTCGTGGCTATCCAGAAGCGGATCTCCAATACCTTCCGTACGCGGTTTTTGTTCGGACGTCCTTTGCCGTATATCGGGCGGATCGCAAGGGAGCATGAGACTTCGTGGAAATCACCGCCTTCAAGGGCTTCCGCCGCGGCCTTTGCGTCGGGGACGCAGAAGAAATCCCTGCAACTGAGATTCAAGGCCCTCTCCTCCATTGCGAGGGCGTCTTTCTCGATCAGTCTGTCGATGCGCTTATGCCTGCGCCTGTCGTGGGCATCGGAGTGGACCACGATCGCCCGGTATGTCCTTCCGCAGAGGTCAACAGATGTTTCGTGAAGACGGTAACCGGCGCAGACCTCCTTACCTTTTACCGTCCGATGGGAGAGTTGTCCCACATCCACCCAGGAGCCGGAAGCGACGGCTTTACTGATGAGCAGACCGCAGGCCCCGAAGTTCGCGGGGAGCCGTGTGATGAAGTGAATGTCTTCCATAAGGGAGAGGTTTTCCTCCGTCGCCTAAGGCGGAGTCGGCGACGTAGATGAAGTCCCTTTCTCCATGGCTCGCCATGATCCGGGGAAGCTCGGCAAGGATATTCCCGTTGGTCTTCTTGTCGGACGCGTTGCCGGAAAGCACCCCTCCGTGGCAGGGAAGATTGCCCTCCACGCAGAGAAGGGAAAGCACGAACTGCTTGAGATCGGGCCGCTTGTCCTTGCTGAAACCGTACGTGATATGCAGGGGATCGTCCGCTGAAGACTCGTATTCTCCCCACACGCTCACCGAGGTGGTGTCATGGTGAGCGACGGAACAATCGACGCCGAAGTTGCGAAAGGCATGCACGCAAACCTCGGAGAAGACCTTCCACGTCCCATATTCATAGATGCGGTCGAGCACCCGTCCGATGGCATCGTCGTTGAGCATCTCCGCAGTGATATCCTCTCCGAGAAGGAGTGCGACATCCCTGGTACGGAAGAACTCTTCCACCCGGTAAAGGGGAGATCTCCCCGAGAGGACATTCATGACAAGCCCGAGAAGGATCGTCCCCGGACTCACTTTCATGCCGCAGGACAGCGCCTCGTCCACGATCTTCACGAGCTCCATACGGGACGCGTACTCCTTCACGATAGGCAGATAGGCAGGGGTGAAACCGGCTTCCATGCTCATCGATTCTTAATCCCAAAGGTATTGGGGCCCGTGCGGACAAAGGCAACACCCTTCCTAACCTTCTTGGTGAGGGCCGAGACGACCGACTCCCTGTCCAGGCTCGCACTGTACTGCTCTTTTGCCTGCCGCATGATCTCTGATACATGGAGAGGCATACCGGCTGATGAGAGTATGTCTGTAACGATACTCATCTGTGACTTACGTTGAGGGGCCTTCCTTTCGCGCCCACTGGGCTCCTCATTCCTGAGATAACCACGAATAACCCCAAGTTGTGCCTTAAGTAGCTCTTCCTGAAGCTTTGCCCATTCGGTAAGTTCCATAGCACACCTCCATGTCCCAGCCTATCATAATTGAGTATGTCTGTAAACAAAACTATTGACCTACATATATGTTCTGATAGAATGATAGTCATGGAACTCTTCCCGTAGGACAGCCACGGCGCGAAGCAGAAAATGCTAATTATGGGCTATGAAGAAGTGCGAAATATGGGTTTTAAGGAGAGATAGCCTACCTCATCAACTACCAGGAGGTCGTAGCGGCACAGGCGCCGGATGAGTTTCGCGCTCGACCGGTCCGCGAGCGAGGCATAGAGCTCGTCGAGCAGATCCTGGGCGTGGTAGAACCGTCCCCGGTATCCAGACAAGAGAGCCTGGCGCAGCAGACCTATGGCGAGCCCCGATTTACCGGTACCGGGGTTGCCGATGAAGACGATATTCTCTTTTCGTTCCACGAAGGCCAGCCCCGAGAGCTCATTGATCTGAGCCTTGCTCACCCCCGGCTGTTTGTCGAAAGGGAAGGACTTGAGCGTCCAGTCCCAGGGGATCTTCGCCCCCTCGAGCCGGTAGAGGAGACTTTGATTCCGGCGGTAGGCTGCTTCCTCGAGAAGGAGGCGGTAGATGACCTCCGAGGCCGGGACAGCCTCCCGTTCCGCCCTTTGGATCTCCTGATCGAGGGCGCCCGCCATCCCCTTCATATGCAATTGCGTCAGCAACTCGTGGAGCTTGTGGTTCATGGCTCGTCCTCGTTGAAGAACTCCCCGGCGACATGGGAGAGGATCATCTGCTCGATACGGGGCAGATCGTAAAGACCATAGCGAAGAGCCTCAATGAGGGCCTTTTCGAAGGCCTCCGGGGGATAAGTCCGTTTCAAATCCACCAGCCTCCGCAGGGACCTGACCCCTCTGCCCGCCGAACGCTTCTTGAGCTCCACGACGAACTCATCGAGCCAATCATGCTGCCCCGAGAGGACTTTCT
>PLSJ01000418.1 GCA_003165115.1 Syntrophaceae bacterium
TACCCCCATTTTCCACAACTGATGTGCAAAAGATGATGATAACCTGTGGAAACACTCTGTTAAGCTACGGTTATCACAAGCTTTTCGACGTTATGCCTTCTCCTTGAGCAATCGGGAAAGCCCAATTGTTTCAAGCAGTATTCAGAAAACTGAATGTCTGTCTACGCCATGTCTGACAATTTATACCCTGACAAAAATACCCAACGAAATGCCTTACTTGCCGACAGGTCATTTTCCCGGTCCCGTTTACCCGCTTCCCTGGCGGCTTTCCGGGCCGCCGACTTTCGGGTCCCTTTTTACCGGGAAATACCGTGAAAGGAGGCAGGGCGCATCCGTTGCGCAAGATAGGGGCGGCAGTGCGCGAAATGTAAGCGGCACCCGGGCAGGGCCGCGGCTGTCAGACGCATTTTTGCAGGTATTGATGGGCCTGCAAAGCGGCCTTCGCGCCTTCCCCCGCAGCCACCACAATCTGTTTCGCGGGCACGTTCGTGACGTCTCCGGCCGCGTAGAGCCCCGGAACACCCGTCTCGCAGGCGCAGTTTACCATGACCTCGCCGAGCTGGTTCAGCGTCAGCATATCCCGTACGAAATCGGAATTGGGTATCAGCCCGACCTCGATAAAGACGCCGCCCACCTCCAGCACCTGCTCGGTCCCACTCTTCAGGTCCTTCACCCGTATGCCGGAGACCATGCCGTCTCCGAGCACCTCCATTGTCTCGCACTCGGTCATGATCGTGATGTTGGGTGCTTCCTTCGCCTTCTCTTTCAATATATTGTCACCGGTGAGCGGCGTCAGGGAGACGATATAGATGCGCTTCGCGATCTTCGTCATGTCGACGGCCGCCTCCAGCGCCGAGTTCCCCCCACCTATGACCGCCACGTCCATGTCCTGAAAAAGCGGACCGTCGCAGACCTCGCAATAGGTGAGCCCCCTGCCCCGCAGCAATTCCTCTCCGGGCACGTTGAGCATCCTCGGCCGCTTTCCGCTGCAGATAAGGGCCGTCCGGCCGAGGTACTTTGTGCCGTCCACGTCCGCTACGCTAAAGCCTTCACGCACCCTGACGACCGATTCAATCGCCCGTCCTATCTTTATATCGATGGGGAACTTCCGCACCTGTTCTTCGAATTTGCGTATCAGCTCTATGCCCTCTATAAATTGATACCCCATGTAGTTCTCGATGCCGAGTGTCCAGTTGAGCTGTCCGCCCACGTCCCTGGCCAGAACAAGCGTCCTGGCCTTCTGCCTCGCCGCGTAGACGGCCGCCGTCATGCCCGCCGGACCCGCGCCTATAATGATGAGATCGTACAGGCCGCCCGCCATCTACAGGCCCAGTTGTTTTTTCAGCGCGGACTCGTCGCAGCCTACGGTCACGACACCGTCGATCTCGATGACGGGCACGCTCATTTGCCCCGATTTCTTGATCATCTCATCCCTTCCGGCTTTGTCAGAGGCAACGTCGACCACCTCGAAGGGGATGCCCCGCTCCTCGAGGAACTGCTTTGCCCTCTTGCAATGCGGGCACGTGGAAGTCCCGTAGACCACGATTTTTTTCGGCGCATCCATTACTTCCACCTCCACTTTTCTGGTGACAAACGGGGACGTTTGGCTTATGTTAAATATTATCGCTTCACGAATAATTGTCAATCCACGATTCCCCGAAAGCGCGGCAAGCGCCGTACCGAGCGGAGCGAGTTGAAGGGGGAGACTTCGGCGGCTTTGCCGACGCAAGGGGCGCTGAGACCCAATGATTGCGAGGTGACTATGGCGTCCATATTCAAGGCTTACGACATCCGTGGAATTTATCCCCAGGAAGTAAACGAACCAATCGCCTTCAAGATCGGCGCGGCCTTCGTGAAGCTGCTCGCGGCGCACACCATCGTGATCGGCTACGACATGCGTCTTTCTTCCCCTACCTTGGCCGAAGCCTTCGCGCAGGGAGCGATGAGCGCGGGCGCAAAGGTCACGAACATCGGCATGGTGACGACGCCCCTGCTCTACTTCGCCATAATCGACGGCGCCTATGACGGCGGCGCCATGGTGACGGCGTCCCACCTGCCCGGAGAATCGAACGGCTTCAAGCTCTGCCGGGAAAAGGCCATACCGCTGTCCGGCGACTCGGGCCTGCCCGCCATGGAGCATATGGTAAACGATATGGCCGATGGCGCGCCCGCCGGACCGGGCGGCGAGTGCAGCGAGCGGTCGGTGCTCCCCGCGTACCTGGACAGGCTCAAGTCCTTCGTCCATGAGCCGGTGCCCATCAAGATGGTGATCGATGCGGGCAATGGCGCGGTCGGGCCGGAGGTGCTCCCCCTGACCCAGCAGTTCCACATGTGGCAGGTAGTGCCCCTCTATATGGAGCCGGACGGGCGCTTCCCTCACCACGTGGCAAACCCTCTTATCCCGAAGAACACGGAAGACCTGCGCGCCCTGGTCGTGAAGGAGAAGGCGGACATAGGCATCTCGTTCGACGGCGACGCGGACAGGTGCGGATTTATCGACGAGAAGGGAGAGAAGATACCGGAGGACATCGTGACGGCCCTCATCGCTCAGGTGTACCTCACGAAATCGCCGGGCGCCACCATCCTCTACGACCTCAGATCGAGCCGGTCGGTGGCGGAGACCATCACCCGCCTCGGGGGACGGGCCATACGCTCCAGGGTAGGCCACGCCTTCATAAAGGCCGGGATGAGGGAGCACGACGCGATCTTCGCCGGCGAGCTTTCAGGCCATTTTTACTTCAGGGACGCGGGCTTCACGGACAACGCGATGTTTGCCATGGTCCAGATGCTCAATCTCCTTGCCCTGAAGAAAGCCCCCGTCTCCACGGTCATTGCCCCGTTGAAGAAGTACTCCGCGACGGGGGNNGACGGGGGAGATAAACATGCGCGCGGCAAACAAGGAGGCTATCTACAAGGCCCTGGAGGAACGGTATAAAGACGGGCAACAGGATCACCTGGACGGCCTGTCCGTCGACTACCCGTCGTGGTGGTTCAATCTCCGCGCCTCCAACACGGAGCCGCTTATAAGGCTCAACCTGGAGGCGGCCACTGTCGGCGAGATGGAATCGAGAAAGACCGAGGTGTTCGACACCATCCGGGGAGCGGACCCCACCGTGCAGGTGAAAGCGTAGAGGCTATCTCGGGTAGGCGGCCACGCAGAGAAAGAACGTGTTCTCGCTCGTATTGTTGATGAGCCTATGGGGGTCACCCGCCGGGATCCATATGGCGTCCCCCTGCTTTACAGCCCGCTCCTCGTCCCCGACCTTCATCATGCCGCCGCCGTAGAGGATAAAGTATATCTCTTCCACCTCGTCCACGTGCTCCTCGATGGTGTTGCNNACCACCGGATCGTCGATATTCCTCACCACCATCGTCCCTCTCCTTACGCTCGTTTTTCTGAATTATAGCAGGCGGACGCGCCCTGTCAACCATTGTTACAGGCCCTCAGGGCAAACGCATTTGGACTA
>PLSJ01000435.1 GCA_003165115.1 Syntrophaceae bacterium
GTCCACTAAATCCATCATACCCTAGGGACCATCTTTTCCTTGAGGCCGAAGTAGTTCTTGCACGAATGGGCTATCTGGTCGACCGTGCCCCTATTGCTTTCCACGGCCCTGTCGATCCAATGCTCTATTTCTGCAAAGTCCCTTTTTGCGAATCCTTTGGTCACGAAGACTGCGGCGGCTTTGTCGGCGATGTCCTGGAGAAATCCCTTGTCCCTCCGCTCTGCCTTCATCCACTCCACGAAGAACGTCTTCTTCAGTTTCTTGTCGCTTTCCGACATCATCCACTCCACAAAGAACCAGGCCCTCTCTTCCAGCGACAACCCCAGGACCCTGTCGAGCAAGAACCTCTTTATCATACCCATTGTTCCCTCCTCATTCGCAGGCCGGATATAAATAAATATTTATTTATAGAACCCGGATAAGAATTCGCTAAAAATGAATTCCGGGCCCAAAAAGACCGTCGCGTACGACGGCTGGTTTTTCAGATTCGGCAGGCCTAATGAAGATATTCGGGACGCGCCCGTGATGTTCCCCGGGTTTATCCTCACCCATATATTACTTCCCCCGCGCCAAGCTAAATCCGAAACGAGGGGATTTAAAGGAGGTGGATGAAACTCGTTGATGTTACCCAGTCGGTGAGCCGGTAAGCAAAGGCAAGTCCGACCGGTCCAAAGCCGTAGCCGGGCAGGACCGTAGCGAACCCGCGTGCATCACGGCAACGGGGTGTGCGGAGCCGGGTGTAGTGATGATGCAGGCCGTGTGATTGAGCCTCGAAATAATATAATCCGTCGTGGTCCCAAAGGATAATCTTCCCACCCGAGGGAGGAGAAAGCCGACGCCGTGAGAAGAGCGGAAGGCAGCAGACCCAACCCACGATATGGCAAGCGGGCAGGGTCACCACCGGGGTCCTAGAGCAGGGCATGCATCAAAAGGGGTAACTCGGGAACTTGGGAGAGCCTTCTGTCTCCCTGCCACAAATTGCCGGCAACATGGGGCCGCCGGCTGACTCAAGGCGCTCCAGGCGCTGACACGAGATTCCCCGTGAGTCAGCGAGCGAAGATAGGGAAAGCAGGGTACCGGGCTGCGAGCGACAAGCGAAGCGAACGGGATGGACAGGAGGCGGTCGTAGTCCCTCATAGTACCTGAGAACGCGGGGAACCAAGGCCCAAGGGACCCGCGGGAGGGAAGGGGGGATCGGGCATGACGTACACTGAATCGAAAGACTGGAGAGACTTATGAGCTCACAAACCGTCTCAACAAAACTTCAGTGGATTGCAGAGCAGGCAAGACACGATCCGAAACGGGTGTTCACGAGTCTGGCGCATCTGATCGACGTGGACTTCCTGAAGGAAGCCTATAGGCGCACACGGAAGGACGCATCACCGGGAGTGGATGGGGTGACGGCGAAGGAATATGCCGAAAACCTCGACGACAATCTTCAGAATCTCCACGAACGGATGAAAACGGGGCGCTACAAGGCGCCGCCCGTGAAGCGGGTATGGCTCGAACAGGGGGATAAACGCCGACCGATAGGTATGACCGGGTTCGAGGACAAGATCGTTCAAAGAGCGGTAGCCATGATCCTGGGGGCTGTCTACGAGCAGGACTTCGAAGACTTTTCCCACGGGTTTCGGGAAGGCCACAGCCAGCACCAGGCGCTCGCGGAGCTACGCGAGAACTGCCGGAAGATTGGCGTCGCTTGGATCGTTGACTGTGATATAGCAAAATTTTTCGACAGTCTGGACTGGACCCTCCTGGTCAAAATCATCAAACGGAGGGTTAACGACGGAGCGATTATACGTCTCATCGGGAAGTGGCTCAACGCGGGGGTAATGGAAGAGGGGACCCTCACCTATCCGGAGATGGGAACCCCGCAGGGCGCGGTGATTTCACCCGTGCTCAGTAACATCTTCCTCCACTGGGTCCTCGACCGGTGGTACGTGCGCGACGTCAAACCCAGATTGAGGGGCAGAAGCTTCCTGATTCGTTTTGCCGATGACTTTATCTGGGGATTCGAACGGGAGGATGACGCCAAGAGGGTGATGGCAGCGCTGCCAAAACGCTTCAATCTCTTCAAGCTGACCATACACCCTGAGAAGACGGCGTTGATAAGGTTCAGAAGGCCGCCGGTGAAGCAAGCGGCGGACCGGGAGAACGGCACCTTCGATTTTCTCGGCTTTACACACTACTGGGCCAAATCACGCAAAGGATACTGGGTCATCAAGCGGAAGACGGCGAGGAAGAGGCAGAGACGTGCAATGAAATCCATCTGGGAGTGGTGCCGGAGACACCGGCACGACAAGCTCACGGAGCAGCACAGGATGCTGTGCTTGAAGCTGCGTGGTCACTATCAGTACTACGGCGTCAGCACAAACTACACGGCGCTGAGTGTTGTATTATGGCGCGCCAAGAGAGCATGGCAGTACTGGCTGAGCCGGAGGGGCGGCAAAGGCAGCATCAGGTGGGATAAATTCACGAAGCTTATGCGGAAGTTCCCGTTTCCCGCGCCCAGGATATATCACGTCATATAAGCCTGCGGGGCAGCAAAGTCATGTCTGAGGAACCGGATGCCCGAATCGGGCACGTCCGGATCTGTGGGGGGCCTGGCGGGGTAACCGCCGGGCCTACCCGGCGGCGAGGGCGGAGAGGCGGGAGTTGATGCTGTCGATCTGTGCGACGGAAAGGACTGTTCTTTTGGAAAAGATGTGGTTCAGGTCCTTCACGGCCACGGTCCTGACCCATCGCAACCCCTCCACATCGAGGACGGCCCGAGGGTTCGTGAACACGACGGTGCCGTGAAGCCAAAGGCCATCCGTCCGGGTCTGCCCCAGCAATTCCTTGAGCTTTCTGATATTGCGGTATAGCTGACCGGAGGGGTCTCCGATCGGACCCCCGTAAAGGGCGCCCCTTCGACCAATCTTGGTTCTTACCCAAACCCCGTTGCGGTAGAGAATTACGCCGTTATGATGCTTTACTTCGAAGACGAAAAGGCCCGAGGGACCGACCAGGACGCAGTCGATATCGGAGGCCCTTCCGTTGTCGTTCAGAGGAAGGTTGTAATAGGCGGTGTAATCGTCCCCCAATCCCAGTGCGTGAAGATGGGCTCTGAGCGCCTGCTTGCCCCGGATTCCGCATCGGTAAGCTGTATGGACGGGACCGTGCGTGGCCGCGACGAAAAGGGCGGCCACAACAGCGACGGTGCCTGATACGATGATGACAACGAAGCCTGTGGCAATTCCAGCGAGTAAAAGAGTCAGGGCGACCCCGGCCCAGGCAAAGCAGGTCACAAGGCTCTTCTTCGCCTGTTTCCGAAGATAGTCAGAAAAGAACACCTCTCTCATGGGTTCCTCCTGGCCATACGTTACGTGCGGCTGTCACTAAGGTCAACGAACGCCGGAAAAGTCCATTAAAGTTGTTCGAAAGCTTGACTTTAGCGGCTTAGCTGGCACTTTCCTGTTTTGCCGTCACTTCGCACCGAGGTCGACACCCATACTGAACAAAGGAGGGAGCGAGAGGCACGTAAGGATTGAGGTCCATCGATTTTGCACGGCAAAATAGTGGGTGGCACAGAGACTACGAAGCCTCTTTACCAGTTGTGGAATAATCGAGGGACAATAATGGCCCTAAAGCCATCGTGATCAAAGGAGATTCAACACCTGTCGTGCAGAATCGTGCATCACGCCGAGGTTGATGACCACAAATCCCGAGTGGCACAATGGTTTCCTAACCTTGAAATGTGGGTTCGATTTACGTCCACTTCCGACATTTGCTGCGTAATATCAGCCCTTTGCAACAAAAGGGCTGGTGCGAAATAGTGCGACGGGCTTCGGACCGCCGTTGGCATCACCGTCGCCTCCGGGCTTTCCCACATATCGATTAGGAGCATGACCGGAGATGCGGAGAACTTTCTTTCGGACAATGATCCCCGAGCGGTCCGTGCGTGCGACTGTCATAAAATTGTAGTAAAACCATCTAAAAATACCCATCATCATGCACAAACATATATAGACTCTAAATGCCCACATTTCCTTGCCAGTCCTACGTATTCACGGTATTTCCAAGCCCCCGCAAGTTGGCCTATTTTGGCCCGAGCATGACTGGCAGTCATGAGGCCGAGGCGCCCATGAACCAGTTTAGCAGCGTGTTCGGTCAGATGCTACAGATATTCCCAAAGACTCAGTTCTACTCGGCAGTGAAGGAGACGAAAAGCGAGAA
>PLSJ01000221.1 GCA_003165115.1 Syntrophaceae bacterium
CCGTCCGAGAGCCAGTCGAGGGTGCTGACCTCCTTGGCGGTGTAGACAGGGTTGCGCTGGGGGAGGAGCAGCATGGCGGTGCCCAGGCGGACCGTGGACGTCCGGGCCGCCAGGTAGGTGAGGGTGATCCCTTCATGCTCCGCGTAGGCCACGTCTTCGGCCAGGGCCGGCATTTCCGCGCGGGACCTGCGATAGAGGATCGTCACGTCCGTCCCGCCGAGCCGCTTCGCCGCGCGGGCACAATCGACGGCCGTGTTCCCGCCTCCTATGATGACCGTCTTTTCCGCGGGCTCCACCGTCCCGCCGAGGTTGATGCTTCGGAGAAACTCTATCCCCTCAACTACGGAAGAGTCTCCTTCTCCCTCCACGCCGAGGCCGGTCCCCTTATGGGCACCCACGGCGATGAATACCGCCATATAATCCTTCCGTAGCTCGGGAAAGGAGATCTCCTTGCCCACCCGGACGCCGGTCTTTATCTTCACCCCGAGCTGCTCGATGTACCCTATCTCCTTGCGGAGCACGTCTTTGGGGAGTCGGTATTCGGGTATGCCGTACATGAGCATACCGCCGGGTTCGGGGAGGGCCTCGAAGATCGTCACGGGATAGCCGAGCCTCGCCAGGTGATAGGCGGCGCTGAGGCCCGCGGGTCCCGACCCTATGACGGCGATCTTTTCTTTCCGTGACGCAAGCGGCAATTCCGGGCCCGCATCCACCGTCCCGTGGTCCGCGAGAAAGCGCTCGAAGCCGCGGATATTGATCGCCTCGTCGAAATCCTTCCTGTTGCAGTCCGTCTCGCACGGGTGATAACAGACCCTGCCGCAGACGCCCGGGAGCGGGTTCTCCTGGCGGTAGATACGGAGGGCCTCATCGTATTCGCCCCTCGCCGCATGGGCAAAGGCCCTTGCGATGTCGTTGCCTATGGGGCAGCCCTGCCGGCATGGCGAGGTCTTCTCCACATAAAACGGTTTCTTGGGGCTCCAGTATCCCGTGAGAAATATCTCCGTCGACCCCTTGGAAAAAGGCGCCAGCGGTTCGATATTTTTAATGGTTATTTTGTGCTGATCCATTCCTTCACTCCTTGTGCTTTCAGGATACGAGCCGTGTAAGCTCGTAGGCCCTTCTCGCGGCGACGATGTTCTCCTCTATCTTGGCCGGGACCGTATCCCGTATGGCCGCTTCCAGGTGCTCCATCGATACGGTTTGGGCAGCCCTTGCATAGGCGCCGAGGATCGCGGTATTGATCGTGCTGCCCAATCCGGCCTCCTCGGCCACGGAAAGGGCGTCCACGAGGGCGAGGTGAAATTTCTTCAAACCGGTAAACTCGTTTGTGGTAAGGGCGTTATTGATAAGGACGAGGCCGTTCGGCTTCAGTGTGGCCTCGATCTCACCCTCATCGACGAGGTCGGGGGCCATGTAGATCACGTGGTCCGGCCTTCTGATCTCGCATTTGAGGAAGATCTTTTTCTCGTCGACCCTGAGGAAGCTTGCGACGGGGGCGCCCCTCCGCTCACCACCGAAAACGGAGAAGCATTGCGGATACATCCCCATGAAAAAGAATACCTTCGCCAGGATCTGGGCCGCAATTACCGCCCCCTGGCCTCCCCTGCCGTTGAACTTGATTTCTGTCATGGTCGCCTCGCATCTATGCTCGTTGAATATGGCCTCATTCCCGACTCCTCCGTACGTCCGGTACACTGTACCCCAGATGAAAAAAGCTGTCAACAGGTTTTTCCGGAGTTTTACGGTTTTTCGCCGTGGCGGTACATCCCGCCGCCGGAGGAAGAAATGCGGCGAGAGGGAATAGCGCTGGACGACAGAACCAGGCGCTCCCGGCCGCGATCAAGAAACCTGAAGTCGACCCCCATATTGTGGTATAATCAGGCCGTTCATAACGAGGGCAAGGAGAGCGGTTATATGGAATACGGAGCGGATAATATCAAAATCCTCGGGGGCCTCGACGCCGTGAGGAAGGTCCCCTCGATGTATATCGGCAATACGGGCATCGAAGGGCTTCATCATCTTGTGTACGAGCTGGTCGATAACGGCCTGGACGAGGCGATGGAAGGGTACTGCAACCAGATCGCGGTGACCCTGTACAAAGACGGGAGCGCGAGTGTCGATGACAACGGGAGAGGCATACCGGTAGACAGAATGGCGGGAGAAGAAGACATCTCCGCCCTGGAAGTCGTCCTCACAAAGCTCCATGCCGGCGGAAAATTCGNNATATCTCGAGGTCGAGGTGAGGCGGGACGGAAAAGTCTATTTCCAACGGTATGAGCGCGGCGTTAAAAAGACCGAGCTGAAGGTCGTGGGGGTGACGGACCGGACCGGGACCAAGGTGAGGTTTCTTCCCGACATCGAGATATTCGACGCCATCGACCTCAATTACGAGACGCTCCTCCACCGGATGCGCGATCTTTCATTTCTGAACAAGGGCATCCGCATGAAGGTTGTCGACGAGCACCATCAACGGCTGCAGGAGTTCGAAAGCACCGGGGGGGTCGCCGCCTTCGTGACGTATCTCGGCGCGAACAAGACGGCCCTCTTTCCCGAGCCCGTCTACATCACGGGCTCGAAGCCGCCCCTCGATTTTTTTGAGGCGGCGTTTCAGTACAACGACGGCTACACGGAGACGACCAACAGCTTCGTCAACAACATCAATACCCACGAAGCCGGGACGCACGTTACCGGCTTCAAGGCCGCCCTGACCAGGTCGGTAAACGCGGCCGGGCAGGCCCGGAAGCTGTTGAAACCGGAGGAGACGCTGACCGGCGACGACCTCAAGGAAGGCCTCGTCGCGGTGGTAAACGTGCGCGTGCCCAACCCCCAGTTCGAGGGGCAGACGAAGA
>PLSJ01000505.1 GCA_003165115.1 Syntrophaceae bacterium
AATAAGAATGCACACTGACCGGCTTACAATAGTCAGTACGTCGAAACGTCCTCACCAAGCCTGCCCTGCCCGGCCTGCCTCGCCATGCGTCTCTCCCACCCCGTATACGGACACGGCCTCGTGCAATCGTAGCGGGAGGGGGGACAGGGGAGGTCTTCGTCCACCATGCAGCGCCTCGCCTCTTCTTCCGGCCCGTCCCCGTTCCCGGCGGGGGCCTCGATCTCTTGCC
Organism: Syntrophaceae bacterium; assembly: GCA_003165115.1. Classification (GTDB taxonomy): domain Bacteria; phylum Desulfobacterota; class Syntrophorhabdia; order Syntrophorhabdales; family WCHB1-27; genus BOG-1155. The sequence goes on from PLSJ01000505.1 coordinate 230, forward strand.
GCCTGTTCGGATGCATGAATCCTCCCGCCATAATGTTACCATGACAGGTATATTGTGTCAACAGAATATTACCATAACAGTATTCAAGGGTCAGTCCGTGTCCTTCGAAATTGTAGGAAAGGTTTGGGATTGCCTTAGAACCTGAGTATGCCGCTGGAGGCGGGCGGGGCGATTTCCGCGGCCGGTATGTATTGGCTCGTGCCAATTCGTGCGGTTATTCGTGTTTCAAAGGCTGATGAAGACGATTTTGTCCAGGGTGGGCAGCTCGTTGATCTCTTTGGTGATGGTGGCCCCCCTGCCGAGGCCCTTGAGGAGGACCCTTCCGCCGGGGAGCAGCCCGATTTCCTTGACGCTTGGCGGCTCTCCTTCTCCCGGGTAAATCACGAGGTCGTCATCACGGACGACAGATATCGGCATTCTGTTGACATAGAGGCAAGAACCCTTGCGCAGGTGGGGATAGAGCACGTCGGTCAGGACCTTCAGGCACGTCACGCCTTCTCTCTCGGCCTTTTCCTGCGTGTAACCTGGAGGCAGCGGGACGTACTCGACCACCCCTTCCCCGTCCGGCTCGTGCTCCCTGACCGCCCCTTTATCCATAACCACTCCAGTGACCCGGATACCCATGTCAGGTCTCTTAAGAAATTCGGTCCTCTCTACGTTGAGTATTCTAGACCATTTCTGTTGCGCTCTCGTCCCGAAGCTTACTGCGGCGGTCTCTACCTTCCCGACATAGCCTACGGTGACTCCCCCCTTTTCGGCGGTCTGCTCCTGGGTCATGCCCAGGCGCTCGCGTATTTTGATAAAATTGTAAGCAATTACCGTGCCATCGCTCGCTGTCGCCAACTCCTGCGGCGACATCTCCTTTATCTTCTTTTTTGACTCCGCTCTTACCATAACACTCTATTATCGGTTTTTCCACTAAAAATACAATGCAGCGTAATGGTAATATAAAGGGAGATTTATCTTGACACAATATTCCCATTATGGTAATACTGGAATGTACATGTGGAGGGGGAGGGGACGCCAGAGAAAGGGACAACGAGAGGACGCGGCTTCGACGAGAGCGGATTGAGGACGAGGAGGGCGACATGCTGAGGTGCGGCAAGTGCGAGGCAAAGGGCTTCATCACCGTGGAAGAGGGCGAGTTTCATTGCCATCTCTGCGGGTTCGTCTGGTATCTCGAAAGGAGCGCCGGGCGGGTGCGCGGAAGGTGCCCGGGGACAGGCGTGAAGGACGCGGAGCGGCGTCACGCGCGGCCCGCGGCAGGGGAGGGCACATGGCCAGGAGCAGAATAATCAAGCCGGAATTCTGGAGCGACGAAAAGCTGGCGAAACTCTGCCTGCAAGCCCGCCTCCTCTACATAGGCCTGTGGAACACGTCCGACGACAGCGGCACCACGCAGGGGCACCCTCTCTGGCTCAAGTCGCAGATATTCCCCTACGACGAGATCCCGGCCGCGCAGATCGAGCGATGGCTCCAGGACCTCGTCAACCTCGGGCGCATACTCCCCTACACGGTGAAAGGCGAACAATACTATTTCATTCCGGGCTTCCTGAAGCACCAGAAGATACAGCACCCCTCCCCCGCGAAGAACCCCGCTCCGCCTCACGAGATGTGCGATCTGTTCATGAGCGGCTCACGACCGCCTCATGAGCAAACAGAAGCTGAAGCTGAAGCTGAAACAGAAACAGAAGCCGAAACGGAAGCAGAAACGGAAGCGGCGCCAAAGGCGCGGGGTCTCTTTAAAAGATTTTGGCAGGCGTACCCGAAAAAGAAATCGAAAGGCCAGGCGGAAAAGGCATGGTCGCAGATTAAGCCCGACGAGCGGCTCGTGACCCGCATGCTCGACGCACTCGGGCAAGCCGCGCGAACGCCCGCCTGGCAAAAGGAAGGCGGCAAATACATACCGCACCCCGCCACGTGGCTTGTCGCCCGCGGCTGGGAAGATGAGACGGGGCCTCCCCGCGCGGCGGTGGGCCTCGCCCGTGGATACGGGCCCGTGAGGCCGCTTGTCCTCGAGGAGCTGAAGGGTCCCCCGCCGCCTTTTACCGGGCCCGAAGAACTGAAGGCCATCATGGAGCGCCACGGCGTGCCCGTGGCGGGTGACGAACGGAAAGCGGCGAGTGCGGAGTGAAGAGTGACGAACGGAGAAAAAAAGGGGGACATTCATGGCTGATACCGAGCCGCGCCTTCGAGGATGGGAACAGATAGCCCCGGTGCTCGGCTAGACGGTGCGGACGGCGATCCGCCACCGGCTGGAATTGCGGGACCACAAGGCCATCTTCTATCAGTGGCTCGGCAAGCCCCCGCGGAAAACGGTCTGCTCCTACGAGTCCCTGCTCCGGCTCTTCCTCGTCAACAGGGATGACGGCGCGGCGCCCGGGGCGGCGCCTGGAAGAAGAGGCTGACGCAAGTGATCGGCTACCGTTGCGACAAGCCGTTACCGGCCTCCTGGGCCTCCCTTTTGACAATGAAGCGGTCCTTCACCGCGCCGTCCATGTCCCTTACCTGGAAGGAGTAGGAGTCACCGGTCCTTCTCGCCGTGATGTAGCGCGTCGCGGTGCCGTTTTTCGTCGGCCAGTGATGTCCGCCCGTCCGGCCGCCGATCACGTAGGTGATGCCGTCCCTGGCGCTCCTGTCGTAGAGATGGTCGTGGCCGGCGACGACGAGGGAGACGCCGCATCTGACGAAGAGCCGGTGCAGGTCGTCGCGCTCCTGGGCGTGGCGGTCGAGGCCGTGGTGATGGATGACCGGGAAGAGCGGCTCGTGGAGGAAGACGAGCTTGTACCGGAACGGCCTGGCCAGCTCTGTGCCGAGCCAGGCAAGCTGCGCGCCCGCTATCCTGTTCTCCTCGCCGGGCATCTCCGTATTCAAAAAGACCAGAAGCGTATCCCCATCGGATGTGGTAGAGTAAGGGGCGCCGAAGAAGCTCACATAGACGTCGAGCGACTTCTGCCCGTTGATATCGTGGTTGCCGGGCGCAAGATGGAGCGTCTTGCCGCTCCCCGTGGTATCGAAGAATTGGGCCCATTGGGACAGGTCGCCGGGGCTGTTTATGGCGTCGCCCGTATGGACGATCAGGTGCGTCCCTTCTTCCTCGATGTTCCGGATGAAGGCGGGGTAAACCGATCCGGAAGCGCCTACGTGCGAGTCGCTGACGATAGCGAATGACGCGTATTGGGCGCACAGAGACAGGGGCGCGAAGAGGAGAAGCACAGCAGTGGCGGCTACTAGGGTCTTATGGATAATTACCTTCTGTTTCATGGGCGTTACTATACCTCAATGGGAAGCGAAAGTGAAGAGGGGCGGTTTTGAATTCCCGATCGGCGTCTCCATGCGGTAAGCGACGTTTTTCATTCGGCATCCGAACTTATCCCTGCGTCCCGCGCGTCCCTTATAAAAGATGGGCCTGTGCCGATAAGAATCTACGGCCCTGGTCGGTGTGCCCGTTGCACGCATGTCCCGACGAACGGCCCACGGCAAAGACGCCGAAGGGGGCGGCCTAGACGCATGGCAAGGTCTGACGATCTCAAGGGTGAGAGACGGGGTCTTCCCGGAGCGGCGCGGAAGCTGCTTTTCGGGTCGATCAGGCTGAGGCTGATCGCCCTCGTGCTGGTTTCCGTGCTCCCCAGCCTTGGGGTCATTACCTATTCTGGCGTGAAACTCGAGCGCCAGGCCGTCGAGAACGCGGCCGACGAGGCGCTCGATCTGATCGTGAACCTGGCAGCCACGCACCAGCAGACGGTGGAGTCCACCAGGCAGCTCGTGATGACCCTGTCGAAACTGCCCGAGGTGCGGTCGAAGGACGTGCCCGCCTGCAGCAGGCTCCTCGCCGAGCTGTTGAAACAGAACCGCACCTACGCGAATATCCTCATCGCGGACGCGCGCGGCCTCATCTATGCGTCCGCCACGTCTTACAGCCTGGGCAGGTCCGTGTCCGGCAGGAAGTACTTCCTCGACGCGGCAGCCTCGGGAGAGTTCTCCGCGGGGGAATACGTGATTGGCCTTATGGTGAAACACCCGGTGTTCCATTTTGCCTACCCGATCCTGGGCGCGGGCGGCACCTTCGAAGGTGTCGTGATCGCGGCGGTCGACCTCTCGCGGTACGGCGACCTGTTCCAGGTGCCACGCCTGCCGGCGGGCTCCTCCATGGTCGTGAGCGATCACCGGGGCATACGCCTTTTCGGCTATCCGGGACTGGAAAAACGCGGGGTAGAGGCACATGACCCTGCCGGGATCGCCCGCATGTCGGACGGACCGGAGGACGGCACGTTCGCCGCCCCGGCCGGGGGCGAAACCCGGCTCTTCGCCTACAAGCGGTTCTCCCTCAGGGAAGGGACGGCGCCCTATCTCTTCATGGAAGTGAGTATTTCGGAAAGACAGGCCCTCGCGGGCGCAAGGAGGCTATTCAGGACGAACCTGACGCTCCTGGGCCTTGCCTTCTTCATCGCGCTGGCGTCCGCCCTCTTTTTGGGCAACCACGTCATCGTGCGGAGACTTTCGACCCTTGTCGCCGCCTCCAGGGAGTGGGGAAAGGGGCGCTTCGAAGCGCGCACGGGAGCGCCCCACGGCCCTGACGAACTGGGCCTCCTGGCCCGGTCCTTCGATGAGATGGCGCAAGACCTGGAGCAGAAGGAATCGGACCGCGCGCGGGCGCAGGAAGCCCTGCGGGAAAGCGAAGAGAAGTTCAGGCTTCTCTTCGAAAAGTCGGCCGACCCCACGCTCCTTACGGACGGAGACGTATTTACGGACTGCAATGAAGCCGCCTTCAGGCTCATGGGCTGCGTGGGCAAGGAGCAGATTATCGGACTCGCCCCCGCCGATATCTCGCCGCTTCGGCAGCCGGACGGCCGCCTCTCATCCGAAAAGGCGCGCGAGCTTATCGAGGCCACCTTCAGGGACGGGGTGAACCACTTCGAATGGATGCACCGCACCCCTGGCGGGAGAGAGTTCTGGATAGAGGTTTCCCAAACGATGATCCCCATTCAGGGTAAACCGGTCCTCTACACCATATGGAAGGACATCAGCAAGCGGAAGGAGGCGGAAAGGGCCCTGCAGCAAAGCCGGCTCCACCTGCTGGAGGCGGTGGACCTCGCCCGAATCGTCTATTGGGAGGTCGACCCGGCAGACAACGAGTACATCCTGAACGATCCTTTCTTTGCGTTTTTCGGCACCACGGCCGAAGAGGAAGGCGGTTACCACATGTCCAGGAGCGAGTATGCCGAGAGGTTCGTGCACCCCGACGACAGGCCGGTCTATTTTGACGCGATCAGGAACGCCATGGCAACCGAGGCGAACGACGTCCTCTACGACGTCGAGCACCGCGTTGTCCGGAAGGACGGGCAGGTGCGCCACATCGTGGCGCGGAGAAGATGGACCAGGGACGCCTCCGGTTGGGTCGTCAGGCGCTACGGCGCGAACCAGGACATCACGGAGCGCAAGAGGGCCGAGGAGGAGTTGCGGGAGAAGGAGACACGGTTCCGCATGATCTTCGAGGGC
>PLSJ01000062.1:0-9808 GCA_003165115.1 Syntrophaceae bacterium
CTCGATCCTCTATTATCAGGAGATCAAAAAGTTCGTGAGCGCCGGGCACACCGAAGCGATAGACCTGATCATCGACGAAGAGAGGATGCACTTTGCCCTGCTTTCGAGACTGCGGAGAGAAGCGACCATCCCCTGAGCGAGCCATTCTCTTTTCCCGCAATAAGGGCGCTGCTCCGAACACACTGCCCTCAATCATAGCCGGGGAGCCTCTTCATCCGGGCGCATTTAAGCTCCTGCGGCGACCTGCCGAAAACATCACAGAACGGTGGGGACGAAGAGCCAATGAATGTCTATCTGCTTTCCCAACACAGCCTGGGGGTCGGTCATCTGAGCAGGACGTCGCTTCTGGCCGGAGAACTGGCGCGGATACCCGGCGTCTCCGTGGTCCATATCTCGTGCGGTCCGTCGACCGGAATAATTCCCTCCCGGCCGGAAGTGTCGCTCGTCGAGCTTCCACCCCTGATTGTCGGGGGCCTCTCTTCCACCGAGCTTGTGCCGACCGAGGGAGGCAGGACCAGGCAGGACGTGGAAGGGGAGCGGGTGCGCGTGATAGAGGGTCTGATGGAGAAACGTCCTCCCGACATGTTCATCACCGAGTTCTTCCCTTTCTCCCCCCATCGCCTGGAAGGCACGGTCATGCCTCTCCTCCGCGCCATAAGGCAGCGGTATCGGGGGTGCGCGATAGTCTGCTCGGCCAGGGACATACCCGTGTGCCACCACGAGGCGCTTCCGGCGGAAAAGGTCGCCTCCATCGGCTCCGTCTTCAACACGTACTACGACCTGCTCCTGGTCCATTCCGACCCTGTCGTCCTGAGCCTCAGCGATGTGCCCGGCTTGCGGGCTTTGAGACTCTCGTGCCCTGTCGTCTATACCGGCTATATCTGCGAAAGGCGCAGCACCACGCCGCGGCCTGCCGCCGTGGGTGGCAAAAGGAAAGTCATCGTCACGGTGGGCGGGGGACGCGACGGCCATCGCCTCATCGGCTGCGCGATAAGCGTTGCGCTGCGGAAGAAGGAGTACCTTTTCGACATCGTGTGCGGCCCCTTCATGGAAGAAAGCATGGTCGAGCGGATGAGCCGAAGGGTCGCGGGTATGGCACACGTACGGGTGCACCGGTGCGTGCACAACCTTAAGGAGGCCATCGCCGGATACGACCTGGTGATATGCCAGGGGGGCTACAACACGCTCATGGAGACGGTCGTCCGCGGAAGGAGATGCATCTCCATCCCGAGGAAGGGCTCCTACGAACAGGGGAAACGGGTGAGGGTCTTTTCCGCGAAGGGGCTGCTCACCGCGCTCGCGGAAACGAGGCTCACCGGCGTCGCGTTATCGGGGCTGATCGACGAGGCCTTCCGCGGCGACTATACGCCGGCCCTCCGCCTCGATCTGGAGGGCCTGGGACGGACGACCTCGATCATAGGTGAGTGGCTGTCATCGCGCGCCGGGGGTGTGCCCTTCCCCCTTGCGCCGTCCCGCCGCGTGGTCTAAAGCGAGGACGCCCTTGCGCTCGACCCGGCATCGCGCGGTCCCTTTCCAAAGCAATTGACAAAAGCCGTGGATATTGGTAAAAGCTGCTCAACAGTCATCGGTTAAATCGGGCACAGATTATGAGCAGCCGTTCCTTCTCTTTCATCCACGTGGCGGACCTTCACCTCGACAGTCCGTTCAAAGGGATCACGGCGAAAAACGCGGCAATCGCGGACCCCTTGCGCTCCGCGACCTTTCGGGCCTTCGACGCCCTCATCGACCTCTGCATCGAAAGAGCGGTACAGTTCCTCGTCGTGGCCGGCGATATATATGACGGGGAGGACCGGAGCCTTCGCGCCCAGCTCCGGTTTCACGACGGACTGGTCCGGCTCGCCGAAAAGAACATTGCGACCTATGTGGTCCACGGCAACCACGACCCCTACGGCAGCCGCTCTTCGTCTCTCTCTTTCCCGGCCAATGTCCACATATTCGGCTACCGCCACGTGGAGTCGATGCCGTTCGTCAGGGAAGGGGCGACCGTGGCGGTGATATCGGGCATCAGCCACGCGAGGAAGAACGAAACGGAGGACCTGGCGAAGAGGTTCGCGCGCCGCGCCTCCGAGCCCTTCCACATCGGCCTGCTCCATTGCACCGTCGGCACGAACACGGGTCACGACCCCTACGCCCCATGCCAGCTCAGCGAGCTGCTCGACCTGGAATTCGACTACTGGGCGCTGGGACACGTCCATGAGCAGAGCGTGCTGGACGACCGGTCCACGGTCTGCTACACGGGCAACACGCAAGGCAGGAGTTTTCGTGAGACGGGCAGAAAGGGTTGCCATCTGGTGACGGTCGAGGACGGCGTCGTCGCCGGCGTGGAGTTTTGCGCCCTGGACGCCATACGCTGGGCCGAGATCGACGTCGGCATCGAAGGCATCCCGACGCTCGACCGACTCAGCCTCGCGCTCCACACGAGCGTCCGGGACCTGGCGAGACAGGCCGACGGCAGGGCGGTGATCTGCCGCGCCCGGCTGACGGGGAGGGGTGCTTTATACCCGGAGCTGCGCAAGGGAAACAACGTGGAAGAGTTGCTGGAGCGTACACGTGAGTCCCTTGCGTACGATGACCCCTTTGTGTGGATGCAGGAGATCGACTTTCACTGCCGCCCGGAAATCGACATGGAAGAAAGACGGAAAGGGGCTGATTTCCTTGCCCAGGTCTTGCGCATATCCCGGGAGCTGCGGGACGAGCCGACAAGGGCGCGGCAGAGAGAGCTTTCCGACCTCCTCTCGAACAGGGCGGTAAACAGCGCGGTCCAGGGGTTTACCGACGATGAGGTCCGCACGATGGTGGAGCGGGCCGAGCTGATCTGTATCGACGCGCTTGAGGCGGACGAATGAGGATATCGGATATGTACGTGGACGGGTTCGGCATATTCCACAACCTGTCCGTGGAAGACCTCCCGCCGGGCTTTATCCTCTTTTCGGGCGAGAATGAGGCAGGCAAATCGACGTGTCTCTGGTTCATACGGGACATGTTGTTCGGGTTCAGGGACAAGAGATCGAAAGACAACGAGTACCCGCCGCTGGCGGGCGGCACCCAGGGCGGACGCATCAGGTTCGCGAGCCGGCGATTCGGGGAGATCACCCTGGAAAGAAGGGCAGGAAAAAAAGGGGGGCTGGTAAGCGTCACCCTCCCCGACGGCAGGAAGGCGGGTGAAGAGGCGCTGCACGAGCTTTTGGGCGGGACGACCCGCGAGCTCTATCGAAACGTCTACGCCTTCAGCCTGAGCGAACTGCAAAGCATGGAGACCCTCGATAACGACGCGGTGAAGGCCGCCCTTTACGGGGCCGGCACGGGCACCGGCGTGCGCGCGTTGTCGACCGCGATGACAACCATAGGCAAAAGGCTCGATGAGCTTTTCAAGCCGGGGGGCAGGAGCCCGGAGCTTAATCGAAGGCTGCGCGAGCTCGAAGATATCCGGGTAAAATTGCGCGACAGCCGGCAGGAGCTGAAAAGATACGACGAGGCCTTCCAGGGGCTCGGCCGCACGGCGAAGGCCATGGAAGAGCACAGGGCGGAAATACGTGCGTTAAACCGGGAGAAGGAGCGGGTCGATACCTGCCTCAAGGCGTGGGATGACGCAATGCTGCTCGGGAACCTGATGCGGGAATTGGCGGACCTGCCCCTCACGATAGAAACGTTCCCCGCCAAAGGCGTCGACCGGCTGGACCGGCTGGAAGAGCAGATCGAGGCGAAAGAGGCGCTGTGCGCCACGCTGCGCGATGAGAACGATGAGGCTGCGCGCGAGATGGACACGCTGCACGCGGACGAGCGCCTCCTGGAGAAGTCCGAGCCGGTCCGCGAGCTGATCGCCGGTAAGGCGACCTACGTCGCCGACAGCGCGGCCGTATACGCGTTGAGGCAGCAGATCGCGGCCGTCGATAAGAGTATCGGCACCGCGCTTTCCGAGCTTGGCAGGGACTGGACGGAGGAGAAGGTGCTTTCCCTGGACAGGTCGCTTTTCGTCCGTGAGGAGATAGAGAGGCGACGACAGACCCTGGAGGACCTGAGAGCCGGCCGCGTCAACGCCGAAAACGGCTTTGCCGCAAGGAAGGAAGCGTATGACGCGGCGCTCGGGGACAGGCAGGAGGCCGAAAGAGAGCTCGAAAGGACGCCCGCGGAGGAAAGAGAAGCGGACGAGGAGACCATCGCGCAACTGCAAAAAGGCAGGGACCAGTTCGCTTCCATCGTCGCCGACCTGCCGAGGGTCCGGAAAGAGCACGACCAGGAGAGGGAGCGGCTCAAAGATGCCATCCGGGAAATCAGCGCGGACTGGAGCGAGGAGGAGATCGCCTCGTTCGATTGCTCCATAGCGGCCCGGGAAAAAGTCCAGACCTTCGAGCGGACGTGCGCCGACGTCGAGGCAGAGGTCCGAAAGGCCCAAAGTTGGATCGACGCGGCGTCCAGGGAGCTTGAGGACGCGAGGGAGATGGTCGACCGGAACGCCCGTGAGATCGGGAGAATGGAGCCCGTCGCCCTCACCCGTGAGGAGCTGGCAGCCCGCAAGGCGTCCCTGAGGGCACTCCGGGCACTTGTCGGCACCCGCGAAAAACTCTCACTCACGATCGACTACGAGAAACAGCGGCTCGATGAGAAAGAGGAGGAGAAGAGACAGTTCAGGGCCGGTTTGCGGACACCGCCCGGAAAGACGGCACATTTCGCCCCTTTTGCCGCGATCCTCCTTGGGGCCGTGGTCCTTATGCTCTCCGTGCGGGCCGGATCGCACGCGTGGGTCGCCCTCGCCGCCTGCCTCGTGGTCGCGGGCATTCTCGGCTGCGCGGCCTACAGGGCCGCCGTCAAGGCGTCGTCGGCCGCCGCATCCCGGCTCGCGGAGCTGGACGACAGGATCGACCTTGCCTCGTCCGTCCTGGATGAGGCAAGCGGCCGCCGCGGGGACCTCGACCGGCGGATCGGGGAGATCACACGGGGTTGCGCCATGGACACGCATCCGACGGTCGAGGCGCTCGACGCCGGGGACACCGCGATCGATGAAGCGATGAGCCGGCGCGAAAAGATAACGGGCCTGATCGAGGACCAAAGGACGTGGAGAGACAGGGCGGAAAAGGCGCTGAAAAGCCTGGAGGAAGGGGAAAAGAAAAAAGAGGCGGAAGAGGCGCGCTTATCGTCAGCCGGAGGCGAGTGGGAAGAGTACCTTCGGCGCGCGCGGCTCGCGTCGGGGATGACGCCGAGGACGGTCCACCAGGTCTTTCCCATGGTCGAGAACGTGAGAGGCCGGCTCAAGACATTGGCGGACACCGGGGAGCGGATCGCGCGCATGGAGCGGCATCTGTGGGATTACCTTTCCCTCGCGGCCGGCGCGCGCTCTTTGCGCAGCCTGTCCGACCCCGATCCCGCGGCCGTCCTGCCCCTCCTGGACGCGCTGCTCAGGCGGGACCGGGAGATTATGGGGCGCCTCCACGAGAGGGAAAAGGCGAAAGAGCGGGTAAAGGACAGGTCCGACAGGGTACGCGTCACGCAAAAGGCGCGTGACGACGCCAAAGAGGCCCTGGACAAGGCAGTCGAAGACGAGAAAGAAGGATGGAGATTGTGGCGCGACTGGCTTCCGGCCGCGGGGTTCGATCGATCGTTATCGCCTTCCACGACAATGGAGGCCCTGCACAAGATAGACGAATGTGTCCGCGGCATCGACGAAAGGGCCGATTTGACGGCCCGGCTCGGCAATTGCGAGAAGCATATCCGGGAATACCGGGAATTGGCGCGCGAGCTATGCGAATCCCTCACGATGCCGGTCCCGGCCGCGGAAAGGCTCGTCGCGGTCGTGGAGGCGCTGGAGAACGCCTTTGAAGAGGCAAAGACCGAGAGGACAAAGAAGGACGGCCTGCGCAAGCGCCTCGAGGACATCGGGTTCAGGACCGGCCGGGCAGAGCGCGAGCTGTCCCGGCTCAGGGAAGACGCGGCCACGCTCCTGGCCGAGGCGGGGGCGGGATCAAACGAAGAATTCCGCGGGCGCGCGGCGCTCTATGAAAAAAGAAACGCCCTCCTGGCCGGCATCGGGAAGGCGCAAGGGGACATAAGAAAGCTGTCCGGACGCGAGGAGACGTCCGGCCTCACCGAAGAGCTGCGCCGTTGCGGCAAGGACGACCTCAAGACGGAGAGTGACGAGTGCGCGGCCCGCATCACCGACATCGATGAAAAGCTTCACCGGGTATATCAGGAAAACGCGGCGCTGGGCCAGGAAATGGGCTCCCTTGCCTCAGCGGACGACATATCCCGATTGCGGCTGGAAGAAGAAAAGATTATCGAGGAAGTGCGCCTCCAGGCGTTCGAGTGGGGGAGCTACGCCATCGCGAAGCAGCTCCTGGCGGATGCGACGAAGCGGTTCCAGGAAGAGCAGCAGCCAAAAGTCATCAGTGACGCAAGCAGGTTCTTCGGGAGCCTTACCGGGGGCCGGTACGAAAAGATCGTCGCGCCCATCGGAGAGGACACGATTGAAATCGCCTCCCCCCGGGGGCAGACGAAGAGACCGGAGCACCTGAGCAGGGGCACCGCGGAGCAGCTCTATCTTGCCCTCCGGTTCGGCTACATCACGAATTTCACGGCCGGCGGAGAAACCCTCCCTGTCATCATGGACGAGATACTCGTCAACTTCGACGCGGTCCGCGCGAAACATGCCGCCGCCGCGATCCTCGCGCTGGCCGACACGCACCAGGTGATCTATTTCACCTGTCACCCGGAAATAGCCGGCCTGTTTAAAAATCATAAACCGGATATCGCCGTCTATGCCATGAAGGACGGACGGATAACCCGCACATAGGGCAGCTATGCGACATTCCCGCGGTAATTTTCACTTTTGGCCGGTCATCTGTCGTCTGTCACAGTGGGGTATACAAGCAAAGTCGTCAGTCCTTCTTCCACCCCTTGGCCATCAGGCAACGCTCGACCTCGTCGCAGACCCTCGTCCCGTTGCGCTCCGCCGCCTGTTTGGCAACTCTCTCGCAATCCTGTTTATCCCTGGAGAAACCGCCGCTGGTCATTCCCGGCTTGGTGTAGTAATGCGCGCAACCGGTCAATAGAGCGATCAGAGGGACCACCAGGAGCATCCGTCCCGTACCGTGCCGGCCTCGAAGCCCCAACTTATTTGGCGCGTCGAAGCCCTCCCTGACGTGCCTTTGAATGCAACCGGGCATCATGTCGCCCTCCTTGAGAAAACTATTTCTCGCAGTGCCGCCTCGATCTGCCGGCCAAAGACCCACACCGCTGCCCTCATGATCTATATTTTAAGTCTAAAGCAGCGCATTGCAAGGCCGGTGTAACGACAAAGGGATGCGCAGGGCGACCAGGAGTGGTTAATATAATATACACATGGCCGAAAACGGACCGGGGACGGAAAGGAAGAGAGACGCTGTTGCACGATGGGGGCGCGAGCTCCCCTTTACATGTGATAGTTTGATATAATATTCTTGCATTTATGTCAGGTTAATTCCCCGTAACCTGCGTCCTTAAAACAAGACGGCTGTGCATGCGCGGCAGGATTACGGAGTCCCGAGGTTGCGGCACGCTTTATGCTTGTCGTTAAGCGGAGAAAGAGAAGGCTGGGCTGAAGTGCTATCGGACACGACGCAATCGACCTGAACGAACGTAAGATACCACCATTTTAAGGAGGCCTTATATGGCGTACGATGCGACAAAGATGGCAGACTGGCAGATTGCCGACGCGGCTGAGCAGCACATGAAATCGGTCTGGCAGTTAGGCGACGAGTTGGGATTGAAGAAAGATGAGGTGATCGGATACGGCCGGATAGGCAGGGTCGATTTCATGAAGATCATCGACCGGCTGAAGGACAAGCCGGACGGCAAGTATATCGAAGTTACCGCCATCACTCCCACACCGCTCGGCGAGGGAAAAACGACGGTCTCCATGGGCCTCGTCGAAGGCATGGGCAAGAGGGGATGGAACGTGGGCGGCGCGATCCGCCAGCCCTCGGGCGGCCCCACCATGAACGTCAAGGGCAGCGCGGCAGGCGGCGGCAACGCCCAGGCCATTCCTCTGACAGAGTTCTCCCTGGGCCTCGCGGGCGATATCAACAACATCATGAACGCCCACAACCTCGCCATGGTGGCCCTTACCGCGCGCATGCAGCATGAAAGAAACTATACGGACGCGGAACTGGCGAAAAGAAGACTGAAGAGGCTCGACGTCGATCCCAAGAACGTCCAGATGGGCTGGATCATGGATTTCTGCGCCCAGTCCCTCCGGAATATGGTGATCGGTCTCGGCGGCAAGATGGACGGGTTCCTCATGCAGTCCCGCTTCGACATCGCCGTCAGCTCCGAGGTCATGGCCATCCTCGCCATCGTGAAAGACCTGGCGGACCTCCGGGAGCGTCTCGGGCAGATCACCGTCGCCTACGATAAGGCGGGCAAGCCCGTGACCTGTCAGGACCTGGAGGTGGCCGGCGCGATGACCGCCTGGATGAGAGAGAGCATCAACCCGGTCCTTCTGCAGACCGTCGAGGGACAGCCGGTGCTTGTCCACGCGGGACCGTTCGCGAACATCGCCGTGGGGCAGTCCTCGATCATCGCCGACCGCGTGGCCCTGAAGCTCTTCGACTACAACGTGACGGAGAGCGGATTTGCCGCGGACATCGGCTTCGAGAAGTTCTGGAACGTCAAATCGAGAATCAGCGGGCTGAAGCCGAACGTCTCCGTCCTCACGACGACGATCCGCGCCCTCAAGATGCACGGCGGCGGGCCGCGCGTGGCGCCGGGGCTTCCTCTTCCCGAAGAATACAAGAAGGAGGACCTGGGTCTGCTCGAAAAGGGCGCGGCCAATATGGTCCACCATTTGAAGACCATCAAACAGTCGGGGATGAAGCCCGTTGTCTGCATCAACTGGTTCCACACGGATACCAAGGACGAGATCGCGCTGCTTCGCAGGATTGCCGAGGCGGAAGGCGCGCGCGTGGCCGTGTCGACCCACTGGCTGAACGGCGGCGACGGGGCACTGGAGCTTGCCGACGCGGTGCATGACGCCTGCGAAGAAAAGTCGGATTTCAAGTTCCTCTATCCCCTCGAAATGCCGCTCCGCCAGAGGGTGGAGCTGGTGGCGAAGAACGTCTACGGCGCCGACGGGGTCTCGTGGACGCCCGAGGCGGAAGCCAAGGCGAAGGCATTCGAGGCAGACCCGAGCAAGAGGGATTATTATACCATGATGGTGAAGACGCACCTCAGCCTGTCCCACGACCCGAACGTCAAGGGCGTGCCAAAAGGCTGGGTGCTGCCCGTAAGGGATATCCTGATCTTTTCCGGCGCAAAGTTCCTCTGCCCCGTGACCGGAACGATCAGCCTGATGCCGGGCACCAGCTCCGATCCCGCTTTCAGGAGGGTCGACGTGGACGTGAAGACGGGCAAAGTGACAGGGCTGTTCTAAATAAGGACCTTACCCGGCGCGTCCGGCGCAAGGTTCGCCGGACGCGCTTATTAAAGGAGTAAATATGGGCGCAAAGATTATCAGCGGGACGCAGATCGCAGCGGAGATCAGGGAAGAGCTCAAGCAGGAAGTGGTCCGGCTCAAGGAGCAGCATAATCTGGTGCCGGGCCTCGTCACCATCCTCGTCGGCGAGAACGCCGCCTCGGTGAGCTATGTCACCGCGAAGGGGAAGACCTCGAAGGAACTGGGCTTTTATTCCATCCAGGACAGCCAGCCGGCAGACCTCTCGGAAGACGCGCTCATGGCCCTCATCGCCAAGTACAACAACGACCCGAAAATTCATGGTATACTTGTACAGCTTCCGCTGCCGAAGCACATAAACGAGAC